>NZ_JBVVQE010000020.1:0-111953 GCF_055811435.1 Mesorhizobium sp. WSM4837 | reverse complement strand
TAGTGAATAGTGAATAGTGAATAGTGAATAGTGAATAGTGAATAGTGAATAGTGAATAGTGAATAGTGAATAGTGAAAGAAGGGTGCTCTCACTGCCGACTACCGACTACCGACTACCGACTACCGACTACCGACTATTCACTATTCACTATTCACCATGGACGGAGCGAACAATGAACACCGACGAAGTGCTGGGCGTTTTCCGTGAGGCCGGTGCCGTTCTCGAGGGGCATTTCATCCTGACTTCGGGCTTGCGTAGCCCGGTCTTCCTGCAGAAGGCGCGGGTCTTCATGCATGCCGACAAGACCGAGCGCCTGTGCAAGGCGCTGGCCCAAAAAATCCGCGCTGCTGTGTCCGGCAGGATCGATTACGTCGTCGGCCCGGCGATCGGCGGGCTGATCCCGGCTTACGAGACCTCGCGCCATCTTGGCGCACCGGCGATCTGGGTCGAGCGGGAAGCGGGCGAGTTCAGGCTCCGCCGCTTCGAGATCGCCAGCGGGTCGCGCGTCGTCATCGTCGAGGACATCGTCACCACCGGCCTGTCGATCCGCGAGACCATCGACTGCCTGCGCGCGCTTGGCGCCGAGGTGGTTGCCGCTGCCTGCATCATCGACCGCTCGGCCGGCAAGACCGATGTCGGCGTGCCGCTGATCGCGCTCGCCGAATATGAGGTTCCGGCCTACCCGGCCGACAGGCTGCCGCCCGAGCTTGCCGCCATACCGCCTGTCAAGCCGGGCAGCCGCAACATTTAAGGCATGTCGCCTAAAAGCATGCCTTGGGCTTGAACCGCGGCTTGAACCGAGGGTGCGTAGCGGTTTTGGGACACGACCTGCTAAAACAAACATTAACTGAGGCGCTACCGTGATTACCGGCATCGATCATTTCGTGCTGACCGTTCGCTCCGTCGAAGACACCTGCGCCTTCTATCAGCGCGTGCTCGGCTTCAAGCGCCTCGACGAGCCGGACCGGCCGACGGCGCTGCTGTTTGGAACGCAAAAGATCAATGTGCATGAGGCAGGCCACACTTTCGAGCCGAAGGCCAAGGCGCCAACGCCAGGCTCCGCGGATTTTTGCCTGGTCGCCGCGCGCCCGCTCTCGGAGATATGTGCCAGCCTGGCTGCCAATGGCGTGGCGATAGAAGTCGGGCCGGTCGAGCGGATCGGAGCCCTTGGCCCGATGATGTCCGTCTATTTCCGCGATCCGGACGGCAATCTCGTCGAGATCAGCTGGTACAACAGGTAACCGGAATTTCGGCGCGAACGAGCGCATCGGCAAGTCGGCTTGCGGGCAACCGTGTTCACGCCTGCCGCAGCCATCGTCCAGGTGCGACGCGCTTTAGTTTGCCAAAGCCACAGCTCAGGCCAGTTCCGCTTCCACAGGGCAGTCGAGGCAAGCGGTATAGTTGCAGAGCCGGCAAATACGGTATGCATGGTCCTCGGTGCTGACGAGCCCACGCAACAGCTTGGCGGCAAGATTACCGAATTCCTGCAACTCCTCCTGACTTAGAACAGCGAGCGCTGACGCGAGCCCTTTCTGGCGAGCAGAAAGAATAGCACTGCAGGTCGTCTCGCCCAGAGGAGTGAGCCTTAGCGCTACCGCGCGATGGTCGTCAGGCGCCGAGAACCGAGCCGCCAATCCATCCGCGACCAGTCGATCGACCAGTCTGACGGTGCCCGAATGGGACAGTGACAATGCGCGGCGCAGCCTCTCGATCGACAGGCCCGGTACGTGGCCAATGAGGGTGATCGCGGAAGCCGCCGGGCCGGGCTCCGGTGCTTTGGCCTGAGCGTCCCGCTGCAACGTGTCCGCAAAGGCGAGCGCTAGAGCGCCAATCACATTTTCAATCCTGGAATCGGTCATCGCCAAAAAATATATGCTCGGAGCATATACATCAAGGTCGAATTATTATATGCTTGGAGCATACAAATCGAAAGGAGAAGGCCATGTTTACCTCTGCAACCGCCAACGCTCCGTTCGTGGCGCGCATCAATCAAGCTGGCTACCACCTTGCTGCCGTCGGTCGCGCGGTAACCCTTTTGGGGGTGGTGCTTCCTCTGCTGTTGATCGGCATTTTGAAATTTACTGCAATCGAGATCGAGGCGCTTAGGCCATTCGTCGAGAATACGCCTTGGCTGGCATGGCTCTATCCCGCATTCGGATTTGCGGGAGCCTCCTACTTCCTGGGCGTGGTCGAACTGGTCACAGCGCTTCTGCTGATAGCATCTGTCCGCAGCGTTTGGGCCGGCCTCGTGGGGGGTGCCATCGGCTCAGTCATCTTCGCGCTGACATCCTCGACAATGCTCACCCTGCCGATCTGGGAAACGGGCTCCGGAGGGTTTCCCTTCCTCAACGGGTTAGGTGCCTTTCTGATCAAGGATGTCGCCTTGCTCGGAGTGAGCCTGGTCATATTGGGGAGCAGCCTTCAGCAACTCGTATCCGACCTCGGCCGAAAAATTGATCGTGGTGATGAACAACGCATCGAGAGGTGAGAGATGTCTCTACTCGCTATCTGGCGCAGGACGGACGAACCAGGGCACGATGTCGTGCAGCTAAAGCAGACAGACCTCGGCTGGCACTTGAATGGAGCCGCTGTATACCTGTCGGATGCGGGCCCGGCACGTTTGGACTACGCTGTGCAACTGGCCGAAGATTGGACGACCAAATCCGGCAGCGTTCGCGGGTTCATCGGTTCCCAGTCAGTTGATCTCACAATAATCCGCAACGAGACCGGCTGGACTGTCAATGGGCAGCGGCAGCCGGCGGTTCAGTCGATGGTGGATCTGGACTACAGCTTTACGCCGGCGACGAACCTACAACAAATTCGCAGAATGAACCTGAAGGTCGGCGACAAGGCGGATTTTCCGGTGGCCTGGCTGGTGGCTGGCGTCTCGAGTTTGGTTGTTCTGCCGCAAACCTACCATCGTGTGAGTGAGACCGAGTACATCTACGAGGCTCCCACAGTGCCATACCGTGCTACGCTGCTCATTCCCGAGGCTGGCTTTGCTCAAGATTACCCCGACGGCTGGGTTTTCGAGACCGGCAACGCCGGCCGCGCAGTATAGGATTGCGGCTGAAGCTTGGCGCTCGCAAGCTGACATCCATGCAACTTGCTGCTTCGGGGCAAGGCGAACCCGTCGCATTTGGTTACCTCCTGTGGCAGACCATCGCGGCAGCGATTCGTTGTCTTGGGACTTGGGTGTCGCTATATCGAAGCCATGATTGCCTTCCGGCGTGCTTGAAGACCCGCTACCGGGTGGCCGGGGCCGGCGTATTGGATCAGGACGGGGACAGAGTGCTTTTTCGACGCCGCAAGCCTGATGGTCTTCTCGAGCGGGTGCGCACCTACGTATGGCCACGCCGCTCTTTCTCGCGCTCCATGCGCCTGACGAACAGAGCTGGAACGGCCGGACGGGAAGTTCCCGCTCAATGATCATTGGCATCGGCAGCGACCTGATCGATATCAGACGCATCGAAAAATCGTTGGAGCGCCATGGCCAGCGCTTCATCCAGCGTATCTACACCGAGGTCGAACAGGCCCGCTCCGAAAACCGCGGCGCCCGCGCCGCCTCTTATGCCAAGCGTTTTGCTGCCAAGGAGGCCTGCGCCAAGGCGCTGGGCACCGGTATGGCGCAAGGGGTGTTCTGGCGCGACATGGGCGTCGTCAATCTGGCCAGCGGCAAGCCGACCATGGCGTTGACCGGCGGGGCGGCGGCGCAACTGGACAAGATCCTGCCTGAAGGGCACAGGGCCGCGATCCACCTCACCATCACCGATGATTTTCCGCTTGCTCAAGCCTTTGTGATAATCGAGGCGGTGCCCGTCGAATAAGCGCCATATTGATCGCATCTGACCACCGGCATGACGTTGCCCAGCGCGCGCCGAGACTCTATACCAACCAACGCATAATCGAGGACGACATGAGCGTGGCTGAAAAATCCCAGAAGAAATCCGGCGGGCTTGGCGAAACCGTCAGCGTCATCGTCCAGGCGCTGTTGCTCGCTCTGGTCATCCGCACGCTTCTTTTCCAGCCATTTTCTATACCGTCCGGGTCGATGCGGCCGACCTTGCTCGAAGGCGACTATCTCTTCGTCACCAAATGGTCCTATGGCTTCTCGCGCTATTCGCTGCCGTTCGGGCCGGATCTGTTTTCGGGCCGCATCTGGGGCGCCGAGCCGAAGCGCGGCGACGTGGCGGTGTTCAAGTTCCCGCCGGACCCCTCCGTCGACTACATCAAGCGCGTCGTCGGCCTGCCGGGCGACAAGATTCAGGTCAAGGATGGCCAGCTCTTCATCAATGGCGCCGGCGTGCAGCGCCAGAAGGTCGGGCAGATCGACAATCGCGACATCACCGAGGAGAGCGGGCCGGTCGACGTCTATCGCGAGACGTTGCCGAATGGCGTCAGCTATGACACGCTCGACCTGATACCCAACTCGATCGGTGACAACACCCAGGAATTCGACGTGCCGCCCGGCCACTACTTCATGATGGGCGACAACAGAGACAATTCCTCGGACAGCCGCTTCACCGTCGGTTTCGTGCCCGACGAGAACCTGGTCGGTCGCGCCAACCTCATCTTCTTCTCGATCGGTGGCAGCGCCAGCCCGCTCGAAATCTGGAAATGGCCGTCGCAGATGCGCGCGTCGCGCCTGCTCCATTTCGTCAAATAGGTCATGGTGGCGACAAAACGGCTGACCGTCGACGCGCTCGCCGAAGCGCTCATGCAGCGCACCGGCCACGCCTTTGCCGATCGACAGCGCTTGCAGCGCGCGCTGACCCATGCCAGTGCCCGCAGCAGCCATGCCGGCATCGACTATGAGCGTTTCGAATTCCTGGGCGACCGCGTCCTCGGCCTGGTCGTCGCCGACATGCTGCTCGCGGCGTATCCTGATGCTGCCGAAGGTGAGCTGTCGCTCCGGCTCAACGCGCTGGTCAATGCCGAGGTGCTGGCGGAGATCGCCGAGGAGATCGGCCTGCCGGAGCTGATCCGTGCCGGCTCGGACGTACGCGGCCTGGACGGGCGCAAACGCGTCAATCTGCGGGCTGATGCGCTGGAATCGCTGATCGCCGTGCTCTATCTCGACGGCGGGCTGGAGGCGGCCCGCGCCTTCATCCACAAATACTGGCGGCCGCGCTCGCAGGCCATCGGTGCCGCCCGCCGCGATGCCAAGACCGAACTGCAGGAATGGGCGCATCAGGCGGCAGGCGCCGTGCCGGTCTACATAATTGACAGCCGCGAGGGACCGGACCACGATCCGCTGTTCACTGTCAGCGTCAAGGTCGGCGCCTATCCGCCGGCGAGCGGCAGCGGGCGCTCCAAGCGCGAGGCCGAGCAAACCGCCGCGACTGCACTGCTGTTGCGCGAAGGCGTCTGGCTGAATAAGGGGAGCGCGGCATGACCGCCACCGAAGACGTCCCGCCGGCAACAGAAGCCGCCACCACGCATTCCGGCTTCGTCGCGCTGATCGGCGCGCCCAATGCGGGGAAATCGACGCTGGTCAACCAACTGGTCGGCGCCAAGGTGTCGATCGTCACCCACAAGGTGCAGACGACGCGCGCCATCGTGCGCGGCATCGCCATCCACAACAACGCACAGATCGTCTTCGTCGACACGCCGGGCATCTTCAAGCCGAAGCGGCGGTTGGACACGGCGATGGTGACGACCGCCTGGGGTGGCGCCAAGGACGCCGACATCGTGCTGCTGCTGATCGACGCCGAGCGCGGCATCAGGGGCGACGCCGACGCGATCCTCGAACGGCTGAAGGATGTCCGCCAGCCGATGGTGCTGATCCTCAACAAGGTCGACCGGGTCAAGCCCGAGGCGCTGCTGGCCCTGTCCGCGGCAGCGAATGAAAGAGTGCCCTTCAAGCGCACCTTCATGGTCTCGGCGCTGACCGGGTCGGGCTGCAAGGACCTGCTCGACTATCTCTCGGAAACCCTGCCTGCCGGCCCCTGGTATTACCCGGAAGACCAGATCTCCGACCTGCCGATGCGTCAGCTGGCGGCCGAGATCACTCGCGAAAAGCTCTATCTCAGGCTGCATCAGGAACTGCCCTATTCCTCCCATATCGAGACCGAGAAATGGGAAGAGAAGAAGGACGGCTCGGTGCGCATCGACCAGACCATCTATGTCGAGCGTGACAGCCAGAAGAAGATCGTGCTCGGCCACAAGGGCGAGACGATCCGTGCCATCGGCCAGGCGGCGCGCATGGAGATATCCGGTATCCTCGAACAGAAGGTGCATCTTTTCCTGTTCGTCAAGGTGCGCGAGAACTGGGGCGACGACCCCGAGCGCTATCGCGAGATGGGGCTGGAGTTTCCGCATTAGAGCATGTTCCCGAAAATGGGAGCCGGTTTTCGGAAAAGATCATGCTCGAACCAGAAGTCACTATCGACACAGCCCTCGTGAGCCGGTTGGTCGCCACGCAATTTCCCCGATGGAAGGATCTTGCTGTCCGGCCGGTTGCATCAGGCGGATGCGACAACAGGACCTTTCATCTCGGAGACCATATGCTGGTGAGGCTGCCGAGTGCGGCGGCCTATGCCTTGCAGGTCGAAAAGGAACATCGCTGGCTGCCAAGGCTTGCGCCTCTGCTGCCGCTGCCTGTCCCTGTCCCGCTGGCGATGGGAGCCCCGGTCGATGACTATCCCTGGCATTGGTCCGTCTACCGCTGGATCGAAGGCGAGACGGCGACGCTGGAGCGTATTGCCAGCCTGCCGCAATTCGCGGCCGGCCTGGCCCAGTTCCTGGTCGCCCTGCAACGGATCGATCCCGCCGGTGGACCGGCGCCAGGGCAGCACAATTTTTTTCGCGGCGGACCACTGAGCGTCTATGACGGTGAGACCCGGCAAGCAATTGCAACCCTCGACGGCAAGATCGACACGGTCGCCGCGAGCGCGGTGTGGGAAGCGGCGCTTGCCGCGACATGGCACGGCGCGCCCGTCTGGTTCCACGGCGACGTCAGTTGGGGAAACCTGTTGGTCAGGCAAGGTGCTTTGAGCGCCGTGATCGACTTCGGAACTTCAGGCGTGGGCGATCCTTCGTGCGACTTGGCGATTGCGTGGACGCTCTTGGAAGGGAAAAGCCGAGAGGTGTTTCGCGCCGGGCTTCAGGCCGATGAGGCAACCTGGGCGCGAGGCCGTGGCTGGACGCTATGGAAAGCGCTGATTACGGTCGCCGGCCATATAGACATCAATCCAATTGAGGTTGAAAAGTCGCGACGCGTGATCGATGAAGTGCTTGCCGATCACCTCCGCGCGGATCGCCGCGGAGGGCACCCACACAGCGCCTGAAAAACTTGATTTCGCCACCGAAGCGATGACAAGCTACGTTCATGGAATGGCGCGACGAGGGAATTATTCTCGGCACCCGCAAGCATGGCGAAACCAGCGCCATTCTTGAGGTCATGACGCGTGCGCATGGCCGCCACCTCGGCCTTGTGCGCGGCGGCCGCTCGCGCAAGCAGCAGCCGGTTCTGCAGCCCGGCAACCGCGTCGACCTGTTGTGGCGGGCGCGGCTCGACGAACATCTTGGCATCTTCCAGGCCGAGGCGATCGAGATGAACGCCGCCCGGCTGATGGACAGCGCCGTCGCCATCTATGGGCTGCAGACCATGGCGGCGCATCTGCGCCTGCTGCCCGAGCGCGACGCGCATGACGGCCTCTACGAGACGCTGGCCGTGATGATCGCCCATCTCGACGATGCGGACGCCGCCGGCGAGCTGGTGGCGCGCTTCGAATTGCTGATTCTCGACGAACTCGGCTTTGGCCTCGATCTCAGCCAGTGTGCCGCGACCGGCGCCAGGCAGGACCTTGCCTATGTCTCGCCGAAGTCCGGGCGCGCCGTGTCGCGCCAGGCCGGCGCGCCATGGCGCGACAAGATGCTGGTGCTCCCCGCATTCCTGCAGCGCGGCTCCGGGCTGCGCGCCGATCCGGCGGCGATCGAGGACGCCTTCCGGCTGACCAGCTTCTTTTTTACCCGCCATGTCTACGAGCCGCGCGGTATCGAGGCGCCCGGTGCCCGCGCCGGCTTCCTCGCCGCCTTGCGCAAGCACCACGCGGCGGGCAAGGAGATTGGCGCCGAGACCGCCGCCGGAGAAATCATTACATGAGCGACGTGGAACTCTATCCAGGCCGGGTTTCGCCGCCCGGCCTCGGCACCATTCCACACGCCGACATCGGCTGAATATACCGGCCTGGAATTGCTCCAGCGCATTATCGACAGCAAATACAAGGCGCCGCCGCTGGCTTTCGGCACCGAAACGTGCTCGATCTTTCCGGCCGCCAATCTGGCGGAGGGCTGACTCGGCTGGCCGTCTGGCCGCCGTATTTGTCGGTCACTACTGGCTTGGTTTGGGGGAACCGCCATGTTCGAAAGCCTGATCGGCCTCGTCGCGATCATCGCGCTGTTCGTCGTTATCTCGCGCCAGCAGAGCCGCATCGGCCTGATCGAGCGCGAACTCGGTGCGCTGCGCAGCCTCGTGCTTTCGGGCGTCCATGTGGCCCCGCCGCAGGCCAAGCCGGTAGAACAGGCCGCAAACGACAGCATGCCGGCAGACGCGGCAATTGCGGCCGTGACCGACATTGCCCCGCCATCGGCGGGCGAAGCTGCTGCTGAGGAAAAGCCGCCCACGCAGGTTGAAGCCGGGGAGGCTGCATCCGGACCGTGGACTGCGGGTGAAGCGGCGCCGGCTGGGCCTGCACCTGCGCAACCGGTGGCCGCGACGGCGAAACCGGCCCAAAAACCCGATATCGAAACGGCGCTCGGCACCCGCTGGGCGGTCTGGGTCGGCGGCATCGCGCTGGCGCTGGGCGGGCTGTTTCTGATCCGCTACACCATCGAGGCCGGCATTTTCGGTCCCGGCGTGCGGCTGAGCATGGCAGCAATGCTCGGGCTGGTGCTGGTCGCCGTCGGCGAGTTCATCCGCCGTACCGGCTTCAAGGTGCCGGTGCAGGGAGTGGCCGGCGCCTATATTCCGGCGATCCTGACGGCGGCCGGTGCTTTCATCCTGTTCGGCACGGTTTATGCCGCGCATGGCGTCTACGGCTTCATCGGGCCGGCGCTCGCCTTCACGCTGCTCGGCGCCATCGGTGTGGCGACGATCGCAGCAGCCCTCGTCCATGGCCAGGCACTGGCCGGCGTCGGCCTGCTCGGCGCAGTGGTGACGCCCATGCTGGTCGCCTCGCAGGCGCCGAGTCCTTGGGCGCTGTTCGGCTATTTGGCGATTGTGCTCGCCGCTACCGGCGTGATCGCCCGCCTGCGCGACTGGAAATTGCTGATGGCGGCAGCGTTCGTCGGCACCGGCCTGTGGACCATTCTTTACATGACCGACGCGTCGGGCACCAACCTGCCTGTCGTCCTCTTTATCAGCGCGGTGACCCTGGCCGTGCTCGCCCTCGTCTGGCTCGGCCGTCGCGGTGGCGAAGCAGGACCCGCCAGTGGCTTCGACTGGCCATCGGTCGCGCCTGGCTTCTTCGTCGGCCTTTCGGCGATGGCGCTGTTCGTCGACCCCGCATACGCTGCCGGCGATGCTCTGCCGGGAGCAGCCCTTATCGCAGCCCTGGTCGCGGTAGCGCTCTACCGACCGCTCGCGCTGGCGCTTCTGCACGCCGCAGGGCTGGCGACGGTTCTGGTCTATCTCGGCATCATTCCGCCAACCTCCGTCGTTTCAGACTTTTCAGGTGGCGCTCTCGGCGTCGATGGCCTGCCGGCGGCAGTTGCCGATACGCTGGTGCTCAGGATCGGCATCTTTCTCGGACTTGTGTTCATCGCAGCCGGCTTCTGGGCAGCGCGCAAATTTGCTTCATCGGCTCACATCCGTGCCGCCTCATGGGCGGCATGGGGCGTTGTCGCACCGCTGGTCATTCTGTTGGCGCTCTGGTTCACCTTCGGCAATCTCGACCGCGATCTTGTCTACGCGGCGGTTGCAGCCCTTCTGGTGGTGGTCTTCGCCACCGGCGGCGAGTGGATTGCGCGCGGTGAACAGCCGCCGCTGCAGGGCGGTGCGGCCATCTCGTTCGCGCTTGGCGGGGCAGCAGTCGCTGCCTTGCTGATGCTCTATATGGCCTTTGGGTCCGGCTGGACGACCATGCTTCTGGGTGCCGCGGCCATCGTGCCGGCGCTGGCCACCCGCTGGCGCGCCTACCCGGTGCTCGGCTGGATTTCGGTCGCTGCGGTCATCGCGGTGCTCGGCCGCATCGCCTTCGATCCGACAATCGTCGGCGCTGAATTCCTGTCGAGGACGCCGGTGTTCAACTGGCTGCTGCTGGGCTATGGCGTGCCGGCGCTTGCCTTCGGCTTTGCCGCCTGGCAACTCGCCCGCACCACAAATGGCCGGCCACGCCTCGCCATGGAAGCGGGCGCAGCACTGTTTGCAGTGCTCACGGTTGCCATATTGGTGCGCCATGCCATGCATGGCGGCGTCATCGACACGGGTGCTGCGACGCTCGCCGAGCAGGCGATCTACACGCTGATCGCCATCGGCGCCGGCGCCATCCTGGTCGCCATCGACATGCGCTCGCCAAGCTTGGTGCTGCGCTATGGTTCGCTTGCCGCGGGCGTCGTCTCGGTCGCCTTCATCGTCATCCAGCATTTTGTGGCGCTGAACCCGCTGTTTACCGACGAATCAACCGGCCGGATCCCGGTGTTCAACCTGCTGTTCCTCGCCTATCTCTTGCCGGCCATCGCTGCCGGCGGGCTCGCGCTCTACGCCCGTGACAAGCGGCCGAAATGGTATGCCGCGATGCTGGCGCTGATGGCGGCGCTGCTCGCCTTCGTCTATGCGACGCTATCGGTGCGGCGGCTGTTCAAGGGCGAGTTCATCGGCCTGTGGAGCGGCCTCGGCCAGCTCGAGACCTACACCTATTCCGCGCTGTGGCTGATCATCGGCGTGGCGCTGCTCACCGCCGGCGTCTGGCTGAAGTCGCAGGTGCTGCGCGTTGCGTCGGCCGCCCTGATCTCGGTCGCGGTGTTGAAGGTGTTCCTCTTCGACATGTCGGAACTGGAAGGCGTTCTGAGGGCGCTGTCCTTCATCGGCCTCGGCGCGGTGCTGATCGGCATCGGCCTGTTCTATCAGCGGCTGCTGACAAGAGCAGCGAGAGGAACCTAAAGGTCTGTTGTTTGGATATTCAAAATGAAATATTTGAATATCCCGAAGGAGACTTTCAAGTGCCGCTCTATATTCGCGATGACGAAGTGGATGCGTTGGCCACGAAACTGCAGCGAGAGATCAACGCCGCCAGCAAAACGGAAGCCGTGCGGATTGCGCTTTTGCATGAACTTGAGCGTAACCACGCCTGCAAGCCTTTACGTGACAGGATTGCGGTGTGGCAGGAGAAGTGTGCCGCGTTGGGGCCATCCGATCCCAACTTCGACATGAAGGCATTTACTGACGAGGCATGGGAAGACTGACGCTGGCGAGCCCGGTCTGGGCGGTTCAACTGTGAGTCCCAATACGGCGTGGGATATTTCGCAGCGCTGGAGGGGTGCGAAGGAACTCGGCGGCTCGCTGCGCCTTCCGCACATGCCACGGCGGGTTATCGGGGCCCGCGATGAGAGGACTCTGCGTTGCCTCTCAATCCCACCGGGAATAAACCGGTCCGCGCCAGCGTTATTGCATTGCTTGGGTGGCCGGGCGGCGGACCGCTTCGCGCTGGCCGCTTGCGCCGCGCCGTGAAGGCGCGTTCAATCGGATGAACAAGGGCGACCTCAGAACCAGCGGTCATGGACGAAAAGAAGGCAGCAATCCTTGGCGAGATACCACGCCTGCGCCGTTACGCGCGCTCGCTGCTGCGCGATCGCGATTCCGCCGACGATCTCGTTCAGGACTGTCTCGAACGGGCGCTTGTGCGGCTCGACAATTGGCAGACTGGAGAAAGCCCCAGGAGGTGGCTGTTTACGATCATGCATCATTTGTTCATCGACCAGATGCGCAAGGTGAACCGGCGCGGCGAAGCAGCGATCCTGCCGCTGGAAGCGCGCGAGGCGCAGGCAGCGCCCGCTGAGCAGGTGGAGAGCATCGCCTCGCGCGAGATCATCGACGCGTTGCAGGCGATCAGCCCCGATCGGCGCGCAGCACTGGTCATGGTCGCCATCGAAGGCTTTTCCTATGCCGAGGCCGCCAATATCCTCGGCGTCCCGGCCGGCACGCTGATGTCGCGCATCGCGCGCGGGCGTGACGAGTTGCGCGGGTTGCTGGATGATGCCGCGCGTCGCCGGGCGATAAGGATCGTCGAGAAATGACCCGGCGCGACTTTTCCGAACGCGACATCCATATGGCCCTCGATGACGAGCTGCCGGTTGACGAGCGCGTGGCTTATGACGCCTGGCTCGAGGCCAATCCTGAAATGAAGGCGAGGAGCGTCCGCTATGTCGCCGACCGCGCAGCACTTCGTGCCGCCTTCGCCGGCGTGCTCGACGAGCCGGTGCCGGCGCGGTTGCAAAATATCGTGTTCGGCGAGGGGCCGGTCAAGACGGCGGCATCGAGCTCGCGCTGGTGGCGGGCGGCCGCCGCAGCGGCGATGCTGGCCATCGGCGGTGTTGGCGGCTATGTCGCCGGCATTGACCATCTCGGTCTGGAAGATCCGGCCGAGGACCAACTCGCCGAACAGGCGATCGCAGCCCATGTCCTCTATGCCGCCGAGCAGCGGCATGCGGTGGAAGTGCCGGCCAGCGACAAGGATCATCTGCAGACCTGGCTGTCCAATAGGCTCGGCCTGAAGCTGGTCGCACCGGATCTGGCGGCGCAAGGATTCCAGCTCATCGGCGGTCGGCTGCTGCCCGCTGGCGAGAGCAAGGCCGCGATGTTGCTTTATGAGGACGCCAAGGGCGAGCGCATCTCGCTGTTCGTCACAGCGGAATCGGCCGAGAAGACCAAGGGCACTTATGGATCGGAAGAAGACGGCCCCGAGGCGATCTACTGGTTGGACAAGGGCTATGGCTGCGCCGTCGTCGGCTCGCTGCCGCGCGCGCAGCTGACTGCAGTGGCGAAGAGCGCCTACAGCCAGCTTGTCGCCGGGCTTGCCAGCTGAGCTGCGCTGTTTTTCAAAGCTTGCGTCTACAGCGCCGCGTCTTTGGACACGCAAAGGCTGCGGCACTTAATTTTTGCGCATGATACTTTCCGAAAATCGATTTCGATTTTTTTGGGGGTCATGCGCCGCCGAAACTGTCACAATTCAGCCCGAATCGAGGTGCGATAGCGCTTGACGGATGCTGGCGCTTCGGCTGTGTTGTCGACACTTCTGACCAGGCCTTTCCAAGAATCCAATCGAGGTTTTCCAAGCCCGCATGCCTGCCGAGATTCGCACGGCCCGCGCGTCCGACGTCGATGACCTCGCGGCGATCGAAAAAGCTGTTTTCTCTGGCGACCGCATTTCCCGCCGCTCCTTTCGTCAGTTGATCGAACGCGAGACCGCCGAGATGCTGGTTGCCGAAAACGACGGCCGCATCGCCGGCTATGCGGTCGTGCTGTTTCGCAAGGGCAGCGGAGTCGCGCGGCTCTATTCCATTGCCACCGGTCCGTTTTCCGGCGGGCTCGGCATTGGCCGCATGCTGCTGGAACGGGCCGAGGAAGCCGCCTTCGAGCACAACCGCATGATGCTGCGTCTCGAGGTGCGCGAGGACAACAGCCGAGCCATCCGCATTTACGAGCAGAGCGGCTACCGCAAGATCGGCCGCGAACCGGGCTATTACGAGGACGGCGCCACGGCGCTGCGCTACGAAAAGACCCTGCGCGGCGACATTCCGGTCGCCACCAGGGTGCCGTTCTACCAGCAGACCTGCGATTTCACTTGCGGCCCGTGCTGCCTGATGATGGCGATGGCCAATTTCGATGCCGGCTTCGTGCCCGACCCGGTGATGGAAATCCGTTTGTGGCGCGAGTCGACCACCGTTTTCATGATGTCGGGGCCGGGCGGCTGCGAGCCGTTCGGCCTCGCCGTTGCCGGCCACGAAAGCGGGCTGTCTGCCGAGATATATGTCTCCTTTCATGGTGCGCTGTTCCTGCAGTCGGTGCGCAGCCAAGACAAGCGCCGGGTGATGGAACTGGCGCAGGTCGACTTTCGCCGGCGCGCGGAACGTTACGGCATCCCGGTGAATTACCGTCCATTCGCCATAGACGATATCCGCACCGCAATCGCAGAAGGAAAACTGGTGTTGGTCCTGATCAGCGGCTTCCTTATGTTCGGCAAGAAGGTTCCGCACTGGGTGCTGGCCATCGGCGACGATGGCGACCATATCCTGATCCACGATCCCTGGGTCGAAGACGAGAGACAGGAGACCATCCTTGATGCCGCCAACATTCCGGTGCCTTACGGCATCTTCATGAACATGGCGCAATTCGGCCGCGATGGATTGCGTGCCGCCATAATCCTCGGAAAGCGCTGAAGACAATGACCTGGGTCATCCTTACCGGCCGGCAGAACGATCTCGATCAGGTGGCGACACCGCACAAGATCATCACCAATCGCGACTATCTTGCGCATCCGGCGCTGTTTCGCGGCCAACGGCCGAAAGTCATCAACCTGTCGAACAATTACGGCTACCAAAGCCGCGGCTACTATGCCTCGCTGCTCGCCGGTTCGCGCGGTCACAAGGTCATTCCGACGGTCGAGACGATGATCGACCTGTCCGAGCGCAAGCTCTACGAGCATGCGCTGCCGGAACTGGAACTCGCGCTCAACAAATGCCGCAAGGATCTGGGCGGAGCCTTTCCGCAAAAAGTCTGCATCTTTTTCGGCATCGGCTCGTCGAAGATTTGGGATCGCTTCGCCAAGCTTTTGTTCGACTGGTTCCGGGCGCCGGCGCTGGAAGTCCATATCACGGACAACGCCGAATGGGCGTCGATCCGCAAGATCGGCTTCCATCCGCTGGCCAGGATGACCGAGGACGAAGAAAAGCGCTTTCTTCAGTGCCTCGAGACCTACACCAGCCGCGAGTGGCGTGACACCAAGGGCCGCACGCCGGCGCGCTACACCTTCGCCACGCTGGTCGATCCGCATGAGGAGTTGCCGCCATCGGAGATCTCGTCGCTGCGCTATTGGGCCAAGATCGCCGAGAAGATGGGCGTCGAAATCGAGCCGATCACCAAAAAGGATCTGGCCAAGCTCGCCAACTACGACGCGCTGTTCATCCGCGAGACGACTTCGATCTCCAATCACACCTACCGCTTCGCGCGCCGCGCCCAGCAGGAAGGCATGCCGGTCATCGATGATCCGCTGTCGATGATCCGCTGCACCAACAAGGTCTATCTCAACGAGCTGATGACCTACAACAAGGTGCCGGTGCCGCCGACGGTGATGATCGCCGGCATCTCGGACCTTGAAGTGGCGGCGCAGACGCTGGGCTTTCCGCTGGTGCTGAAAATCCCGGACTCGTCGTTTTCACGCGGAGTCAAGAAATGCGCTACCTTTGAGGAGTTGAAGACGCTTGCCACCGAATGGCTGGAGGATTCCGATCTCCTGATCGCACAGAAATTCATTCCGACCCAATATGACTGGCGCGTCGGCGTGCTCGGCGGCCAGCCGCTGTTTGCCGTGCACTACCTGATGGCCAAGAAGCACTGGCAGATCGTCAACCACAAGGCCAACGGCAAGCCTGACCAGGGCGGCATCAAGACCTTCACCTTGAAGGAGGCGCCGGCCCATGTCGTCGAGACGGCGGTGAGGGCGGCGCGCTGCATCGGCGATGGCCTCTACGGCGTCGACCTCAAAGAGACCAAGGACGGTGTCTTCGTCATAGAGGTCAACGACAATCCCAACCTCGACCATGGCTGGGAGGACTCTGGCGAAAAAGATGAGGTCTGGGTGCGGCTGACGCAGTGGTTCCTGGAGCGGCTCGACCGACAGGGACGGTAGCAGGGGTTCTATCCGATCGACGCCCCAGCCTTCTATCCGTCGCGGCAGGCTCACACCTTCGGCTCCCCGCCCGAACACGGCGCTGTATCCCCTCAGCGTTTTTCAGTCGGCCGGCTGCACTGTTTGGCGCCGCGATTTCTCGATTGCCGCATACCGTTTGAGAAACGCGTTTTGCGCCCAGGTCACCGAACGCGGGGTGAAATCGAAGCGGTCGGCATTGAAGCCGCGCGGCCGGCCGAAGAATTCGGTCGCCTCGGCGGTCGAAAAACCGGCAAGCAGCGTCGCCTCGAAATAGGCGGCGATCTGGTCGGCGCGCTTGATCTCCTTGCGCAGGCCCGCAACCGGTTCGACCGGCAGCAAAAAGCGCAGATGGATGGCACGCTGCAGCCTCAGCTCGCACTCCTTGTAGCTGCCGCCCATGACCGATTTGAACGGTGAGATCATGTCGCCGATGACATATTCCGGCGCGTCGTGCAGCAAAGCCGCCAGCCGCGCATCGGCTGGGGCGTCCGGCACCAGCTCGCCGAAAAGCGCCTCGACCAGCAGCGAATGCTGGGCGACGGAAAAGGCGTGATCGCCGATGGTCTGGCCATTCCAGCGGGCGACGCGGGCAAGCCCATGGGCGATGTCCGAAATCTCGATGTCGAGCGGCGAGGGGTCGAGCAGATCGAGCCGCCGGCCCGACAGCATGCGCTGCCAGGCGCGCGGCGGCGCGCCGGGACGGTCAGCCGCCATCAGGCCTCCTCCGCGCCGACGGGTTCCTGCGGGAAGATGAATTTCGCCCAGGCCGGGATGGTGAGCGACACAGGGACGTCATCCGCCATGATCGGCTGGCCGGAGTCGAGCGCTGCCTTGACGCGGTCGATGCGGGCTATGGCGAGGCCCGCCGTGCCGGCGGCCGTGCCAAGCGTGCCGACCGGTCGCCCTGCAACTGTCAACTCTGTGCCAGGAGCGGGCAGGGGCCGTTCGGCCGAAACGATCAGCACCCGCCGTCTGGCGGTGCCGCGATGCTGCATCCGCGAAACCACCTCCTGGCCGACATAGCAACCCTTCCTGAAGCCGACGCCGCCGGTCTCGTCGAGCAGCACATCATGCGGGAAGGCGTCGCCGAGCTGATAGTCGCTGCCACTTTCGGCAATCCCATGGGCGATGCGCAGAGCTTGCCATGCGGCCGGGTCGCCGCCAGCGGCAGCGGCGCCATAAAAGCGTGCGGCCGGGTCGCCGCCGGCGGCAGCGGCGCCATAAAAGCGATTGACGACTGCGTCGCGGAACCGTGCATCGGCAACCGGCGTTGAATCAAACTGCGAAGCTGTTGAATCATCCTCCCAAACAACAGCGACAAGTCCCTGATCTGCCTTGGCGATCTCGACCTTGGCGCGCAATTTGTAGAGCATCAGCCGGCGTATGAAATCGTCTGATATATCGGATCGGCATTCGAGGCGGAACAAATTCTCGCCAGCGCGGGAGATCAGGAAGTCGAACAGAATCTTGCCTTGCGGCGTCAGCAAAGCGCCCGGCTTTGCCTCGCCGGCAGCCAGCGCGTCGAGGTCGGTGGTCAGAATGTTCTGCAAAAAGCTCTCGGCATCCGGTCCTGACACGGAAACGAGCGCGCGGTCTTTCAACTGGGCAAAGGGCATGGGCGGAAAAGAACCTGATCTTGCAAAACGGTCGGCCATTACGTAAGCCGCTGGCACTCCCCCCGCAAGAGACCGGATCAGCATGGCCACGACCTACGACCTCATCCTGACAGGCGGCACGGTGGTCAACCACGACGGCGAAGGCCGGCGCGACATCGGCATCAACGGCGGGCGCATCGCCGCTATCGGCGATCTCGGCCAGGCTTCCGCTGGCGAAACGGTCGACTGTCGCGGCCTGCACATCCTGCCGGGCGTCGTCGACAGCCAGGTGCATTTCCGCGAGCCGGGGCTGGAGCACAAGGAAGATCTGGAGACAGGTTCGCGGGCAGCGGCGCTGGGCGGCGTCACCGCCGTCTTCGAGATGCCCAACACCAACCCGCTGACCACCAGCGAAGCAGCGCTTGCCGACAAGGTTCGGCGTGCCACCGGCCGCATGCATTGCGACTTTGCCTTCTGGGTCGGTGGCACCCGCGAGAACGCAAAGGACGCCGGCGACCTTGAGCGGCTACCCGGTGCTGCCGGCATAAAAGTGTTCATGGGCTCGTCGACCGGTGACCTTTTGGTCGAGGACGATGAAAGCGTTGCCTCGATCCTGAGGAATACGCGCCGCCGTGCGGCCTTCCATTCCGAGGACGAATTCCGGCTGCGCCAGCGGCTCGGCGAACGCATCGAGGGCGACCCGGCCTCGCATCCTGTGTGGCGCGACGAGATCGCCGCCTTACGCTGCACCGAGCGCCTGGTGCGCATTGCGCGCCAGGTTCGCGCCCGCATCCACGTGCTGCACATCTCGACCGCCGAGGAGATTGTTTTCCTCGAACTGCACAAGGACGTCGCGACCTGCGAGGCGACGCCGCATCATCTGACGCTGAGCGCGGACGATTATGCGCAGCTTGGCACGCTGATCCAGATGAACCCGCCGGTGCGCGCATCGCGCCACCGCGACGGCATCTGGCGCGGCATTGCGCAAGGCATTGTCGATGTGCTGGGTTCCGACCACGCCCCGCACACGCTGGCCGAGAAGGCGAAACCCTACCCGGCCTCGCCGTCGGGCATGACCGGCGTGCAGACGCTGGTGCCGATCATGCTCGATCACGTCAATGCCGGCCGGCTGACGTTGCAGCGTTTCGTCGACCTGTCCAGCCACGGCCCGCAGCGTATCTTCGGCATGGCCAGGAAAGGCCGCATCGCCGCCGGCTACGACGCCGATTTCACGATCGTCGATCTGAAGCGCCGCGAGACCATCACCAATGCGCAGGCAGGCTCGAAGGCCGGCTGGACGCCCTACGACGGCCGGCAAGTCACCGGCTGGCCGGTCGGCACGATCGTGCGCGGCCGGCGCGTGATGTGGGAAGGCGAGATCGTCACACCCGGACAGGGCAGTGCGGTAGAGTTTTCCGAGGCGCTGGCGGTATAGAGCGGCGGACTTTCAAATCGCATCGTCCCGCCGCTTATCTTCTGTTTGAGCATCGGATTTTCCCAAAACCGGTATCCACTCCGATGCTCTGCGCGGGCTTGAGGATAGGAGAGGCTATGCCGCTCAGTCTCCGGCGACGAAGAACGTCCACTGTCCATCCGGGGTGATGCCGACGCGGTAAAAGATGTAGGCGCCGAACTGCTTCATGCTGTCATAGTCGCCGGCGGTGACGATCTTGAACAGCTCGACCCGCTGCCTGGCGTTGAGCTTGTCCAGCGGCAGCGCGAAGAAATATGGCCAGACATAGAGCTCCTGCGGCGTGCCGACATCGACATGGACATAGCCGGCACTGAGCACCTCTTCCAGGATGGCGAGGATTTCCTGGCCTTCCGCGTCGCCCGAAAGCCCTTTCAGGAAGGTGATCGGATCGCCTTCGATATCGGCCAGCGACAATTGGGTCATCGCATCGCCCTGGCCGATCAGCGGCCGGAGTTTTTCGATGTCGCCGCTCTTGCAGGCCCCGATAATCAAATTGTGCATGCGCCTGACCGGCTCCGGCAGCTTGCCGAGATGGTAGACGACCTCGGGCAAGGGTTCATCCGGGTCGACTTGCGGATTGGCTATGCCACCATCGTCTGTTGGCCCGCCCGGTTCGACCTGTTCCCGTTCGTCGGGTGGCGTCGGTTGGCTCGCCGCAGGCGGCGTCGCGCCGAGCGGGCCGGGCGTCGGCACCGCGGTTCCGGGCGGCGACATGTCGTCGTCGGCGGGCGGCGTGACTGGCGAGGGCAGGTCCTCGCGCTTGATTTCACTCAAAGCATAGGCGGGGCTGATTGCGAGGCAAAGCGCCAGCGGAAACGCGGCGCAAAAAGCGGCAAGCCGGATGCTGAGGGCCAAGCCACGCGGCTGGCCTGACGTCGAAAAATTCACCGCCTGCCTCTCCATGATTCCGTCCAGCTGCCCAGGCCCGCCCAGGTGCCCGGGGCATGACGCCCAAGCGGCACGCCGTCATCGAAGAGCCTGATGCCAATCAGTGCCGCAGCCGTCCCGGCTCGAAGGCCCCAGCTATCACCTTTTCACGCATGCGGTCGAGCAAGGCAAGGGCTGAGGTCTCGCCATTGGCGCGCAGCATCTCGCCGAACGCGGTTTCGAGGGCCGCCTCGGCGATGATTTCCGTCTCGATTCCGGCCGAAAGCCCTTCCGCCCAGGCCTCGCTGTGGCTTTCCACTGCAGTCAGGCGCTTTTCTTCCCTGACCAGCGCGTCGATGTCGTTGACGCCATGTTCCATTGCGATGTCCACCCTTTTCAAGCGGCGATCCGGCGGATGCGGATCAGGCTTGGGCTGTCCCTTTTACTCGCAGGTTAAGTAAGTACTTGTAAATACGACATTTCTGGGGTCGTTTCGACAAGGGTTCGTCACGTTTTGCAAACCTGCGTTCGATCCGATTCAAAACTTAGCCGATTAGGCCGGCGAGCGGGATGAAAACCTTCAGTTTGAGTTAATTCCACATCCGCGCCATAACGTTTTGTTAACACCGTTGCAGAAGTGCAACACAACAATTGCACCAAGACGCCACCAGACACAAGCGGGCCGGGACACAAGCAGGGGGAGCCAGGCCAGGCTCAGTTGCCGTAGCGCGAGGCGATGTCGCGCGACAGCGTCTCGCCTTCCTTCATGTAGCGGCTGATGGCTTCGGTCGCCGATGCGGTACACTGTGTGTAGGTGCCGTCAAAGGAGCGGTAGCCGCGGTTGAAGCTGGCGATGAAGCGGGCGCGCCGCTCCGGGTTCGGGTTTTCCGAAGCAATCAGCTTCTCCATCTCGACCCGCCATTGGTCGCCCTTCTCGCCGCACAGATTACGCAGGAAATGCAGCGAGCCAAGCACCTCGGCCAGCCGCATCAGCCCCGGCTCGAACGGCGACTCGGCGGCCATGGCCGGCCGCGTCCCGATTGCCGTACTGGCGGCGAGGCAAGCTGCAAGGAAAACCGATGCGCGGATCATAAATCTATGTGGCCAAACAATTTGTCGCCTGCAAGGCGATTTTGGAGGTTACGCGCCTGTATTCCTGAGCAATTCGTCGGCAACGGCAAATACCGAAGCGGCAAGCGGCAGCGCCGTCATTTCGCTGAGTGTATAGAAGGCGGCGGTCTCGGCGTCGTCGCTGGCCACGGGCTCGCCGCCGGCATAGGTGGCGCCGAATACCGTCAGCAGATAGTCGACCGGATGCCCGTCGCTGCCGCCGTCGATGTGGATTTCCCGAAGGCGGCGGTAGTTGTGCGCATGCAACCCGGTTTCCTCCAGCAATTCGCGCTGCGCGGCTTGTTCCAGCGTTTCGCCGGCCTCCACCTTGCCGCCTGGAAACGCGTAGAATCCTTGCGAAGGCTGCCGCGCCCGCTTGACCAGCAGCACCGTGTCGCCGCGGACAATGGCGACCGATACAGCCGGGAGTATTTTGCGCATCTCGTCCATGATCCCCGATCGCCATTTGCCGCAGCCGGTTGTGGACCGGTCGGCGAGAACAAGCATTAGCGGTTGCGCAACGCCGGTTCCATCGCCACCTTCACATCCGACCAATCCAACGAGTTTCAGCTTATGTGCGGACGCTTCGCCTTGACCGCCACGCCGGACCGGGCCGCCGCTTTTCTCGGTCTGCCAGAACTGGAGGATTTCCCGCCCCGCTACAACATCGCACCGACGCAGCCGGTGCTGATGGCGATTGCAGGCTTGCCGCGAGCGCCAGGCTCGAACCTGCCAGACTCGAACCTGCAAGACCGGCAGCCGATGCTGGTGCGCTGGGGGCTGATCCCAGCGTGGGTGAAGGACACGCGTGAGTTTCCTTTGCTGTTCAACGCGCGCTCGGAGGGAGCCGCGCAAAAGGCCTCGTTTCGCGCCGCCATGCGCCACCGCCGCGCTTTGGTGCCGGCTTCCGGCTTCTACGAATGGCGTCGGTCAGGCGGCAAGCGGGGACAGCCCTATTGGGTGGGCCGAAGCATGGCGGGCCTGTCGCCTTCGCCGGTCTGATCGAGACCTATGCCGAGCCGGGCGGCTCGGAGATGGACACCGGCGCCATCCTGACCGTCAACGCCAATGCCGACATTGCCCATATCCACGACCGCATGCCGGTGGTGATAGATCCGCAGGATTTCGCCCGCTGGCTGGATTGCCGCACGCGCGAGCCGCGCGACGTGGCCGACCTGCTCAGACCGGCACAACTCGATTTCTTTGAGGCCGTCCGGGTTTCCGACCTCGTCAACAAGGTCGCCAACACCGGGCCGGAGATTCAGGAAAGGGGGCCGGAGCCCGAGAAGGCCAGGCGCCGGAAGCCGGGCGCCGACGACAGTCAGATGAGCTTGTTTCAGCAGTAGCTGCTATTTTCTGGGGCGCCTCAGCGCCTTCATTGCCGGCGCTGCCATTTCCTGGCGAACGGCCGGCCGCACGTCACATCAGGCAGCGCGGGGCGAGGTGATCTTCTGCACCGGCTTCTTCTTCTTCGCTGTGTGGAGAAGGGCGGCGACGATCGCGGCCGGGCCGATCGCCCGGTATTGGCTGGCGAGCGCCGGTTGCTTGGCGCTGCTGGAGTCCTGCTTGGCTCGAGGCATCTTTCTCTTCCCTGGTAACGTCTTCGTGTCCGCGTTTGCTGGTCGAATCCGACCAAATCGTGACATCTGCTGATCTAGCCGGTGAATGTTTCATGACTGTGCCGAGATGTTTAATAAAATGTTTCACCGCGTCATTACCTGTGATCCAGCGGCTCTTTTGCCGAAAGTTGCGACTTGACGGCAACACTGGCTGAGGCGATAAAGCCGCTCATGAGAACGTCTTTCGCCATTTGTGGCATCTGCATTATTGGCTAGCTTCGCGCTGGTCCGGACGTTTTCGCCTATCTTCCTTCTAGAGTGGACAAACGCCCCGGCCAGCAGGCTGGTGGCTGATTTGCGTCTCGGCGCAAGTGGCCCCAACCAAAAAGTAACGCACCGGGAAGGCACGAATGTCTGACACATCGAAGGGCCTGCGCCTCTACAACACGCTGACGCGGACCAAGGAGGATTTCTTCCCGATCGATCCGCGCAATGTGCGCATGTATGTCTGCGGCCCGACGGTCTACGACTTTGCCCATATCGGCAATGCGCGACCGGTGATCGTCTTCGACGTGCTGTTTCGTCTGCTGCGCCATCTCTACGGGCAAGCGCACGTCACCTATGTGCGCAACATCACGGATGTCGACGACAAGATCAACGACCGCGCGCTGCGCGATTTCGGCACCGAGATTGCCTCGGGAAAGCTGTCGCTGAACGAGGCGATCCGGCGGGTCACCGAAAAGACCGCTGACCAGTTCCACAAGGATGTGGCGACGCTCGGCTGCCTGCAACCTACGGTCGAGCCGCGGGCCACTGAATTCGTCGAGCCGCGCGCAGATGGCAAAGTCGACATGATCTCCTTGATTCAACGCTTGATCGAACGCGGCCATGCCTATGTTGCGGCAGGCGAAGTTCTGTTCGACACGGCCTCGATGCCGGACTACGGCCAATTGTCGAAACGCAATCTCGACGAGCAGCAGGCCGGCGCTCGCGTCGCCGTCGATCCGCATAAGAAGAACCCTGGCGATTTCGTGCTGTGGAAGCTGTCCTCGCCGGAAGAGCCGGGCTGGGACAGCCCGTGGGGCAGGGGCCGGCCGGGCTGGCACATCGAGTGCTCGGCGATGTCGGCCGCCTATCTCGGCGAGGTCTTCGACATTCATGGCGGCGGGCTCGACCTGATCTTCCCGCACCACGAGAATGAAATTGCACAGTCGCGCTGCGCCCATGGCACCGAGGTGATGGCCAAGGTGTGGATGCACAACGGCTTTCTGCAGGTCGAGGGGCAGAAAATGTCCAAGAGCCTGGGCAACTTCCACTCGATCAACGAGTTGCTGGAGACGGAGACCTTTGGTGGCCGCAAGTGGCCGGGCGAGGTGCTCAGGCTGGCGATGCTGATGACGCATTATCGCGAGCCGATCGACTTTTCCGTGCGCAAGCTGGAAGAGGCGGAAAATACGCTGCGCAAATGGAAGCGGGCGGCGGACCTGGCACCGGCGGCGGCCAAGCAATTGCCGGTCGAAGTGGTGGAAGCCTTGTCGGACGATCTCGCAACCTATCCTGCGTTCCAGGTGCTGACGCAACTGGCCGGCGAGGCTGTGGATTCCAATGCTGCTGGCGGCGGCAACGCTGCCGCCGCGGGCAACCATGCTGCCGCTTCGCTGAAGGCGGCACTGTCGTTCCTCGGCTTCGACGTTGCGCCGGCCAAGGTTGATGAAGATGCCACCGCCAGGGCCATCGCCAGGCGCCTGGAACTGATCGCCGCCAAGAACTGGGCCCAGGCCGACCGCATTCGCGACGAGCTTCTGGCGCAAGGCGTGCAACTGAAGGACGGCAAGGACCCCGCCACCGGCACCCGCATCACCAACTGGGAGGTAAAGCGGTGAAGGTGGCGCGAGGCACCCCCCTCTGTCCTGCCGGACATCTCCCCCTCAAGGGGGGAGATTGGCAGCTTCGCCGGAAGCGCCCAATCACCAACGACGGCGATTGGCGAAAGCCGAAGTGCCGTCCAATCTCCCCCCTTGAGGGGGAGATGTCCGGCAGGACAGAGGGGGACGAACCGCGATGACGCATTTCCCAGTACCCGCCAACAACCGCAGCAATGCGCGCAAGATGCGCAGCGCTATGACCGAACCCGAGCTGAAGCTTTGGAATGAGATTAGAGCGCACAGGCTGATGGGACTAGCCTTCAGGCGGCAGATGCCTATCGCCCACTATATCGTCGATTTCGCCTGCCCCGCCAAAAAGCTGATTGTCGAACTGGACGGCTCCCAGCATGCCCGGTCTGAACCTTCGGCATCCGATCTGGCAAGAAGCGCGAAGCTAGAGGCGCTGGGCTGGACCATCCTGCGTTTCTGGAACGACGACGTCATTCGCGACATCGACAACGTCTGCCAGCACATTGTCATCGAAGCCGGCCTGGCCGCTGCCGAAATGCCGGCCGGCGAAGCAGCGAGGGAGGTAGTTCCATGATCGACCATCTTGGCATCACCGTTTCCGATTTCGACGTGTCGAAAGCTTTCTACGACAGGGCGATGGCGCCGCTCGGTGCCTCGCTGCTCTACATGGTGCCGCAGGAATACACCGGTGGCGCCATGGTCGGCGGCTATGGCCGCGACCGGCCGGTGTTCTGGCTGCATCAAGGCAAGGACAAGCCGAAGGACCGCCAGCATGTCGCCTTCACCGCGCGCAGCCGCGCTGAAGTCGATGCCTTCCACGCCGCCGCCATCGCCGCCGGCGGCAAGGATAATGGTGGGCCGGGGCTTCGTCCGCACTATCACGCGAACTACTATGGCGCCTTTGTCTTCGACCCCGACGGCAACAATGTCGAAGCCGTCTGCCATGCCCCGGAGTGAAGTGATGAGCCTGGATAACAGACCGGTCTACACAGGCGGCTGCCAGTGCGGCGCCGTGCGTTTCCGTGTCGAAGGCGCGCTGGGCGACGCCTCCGTCTGTCATTGTCGCATGTGCCAGAAAGCAAGCGGCAATTTCTACCTGCCGCTGGTGTCGGTGCGTGGCGCAAAACTCGACTGGACGCGCGGCGCGCCCAAGCGCTTTCGTTCCTCCAACGCCGCCTGGCGCGGTTTTTGCGCCGATTGCGGCACGCCGCTGACTTTCGAGGCGCCCGACGGCATCGCACTCGCCATCGCGGCCTTCGACCATGCGGAGGAGATCGCGCCGACCATCCAGTGGGGCACCGAAGCAAAACTCCCCTATGTCGATCACATCCACGAATTGCCTGGCGAGGAGACGATGGCCGATGTTTCGTCGTCCTCCTATCTCGCCGATCTCGTTTCTTACCAGCACCCCGACCACGACACCGAACAATGGCCGCCGGAGGAAAGATCATGACCGAAACCGTTCGAACCGGCGGCTGCCAGTGCGGCGCCGTGCGTTTCCGCATTCGTGGGGCGCTTGGACGCCCTTCCATCTGCCATTGCCGCATGTGCCAGAAACAGTTCGGTTCCTTCTTCGGCGCGCTGGTGACTGTGCCGAAGGACGGTGTCGAATGGGTGCGCGAGGAGCCGAGCTATTTCCAGTCGTCGGTCAACATCGATCGCGGCTTTTGCAGCCGCTGCGGCACGCCGTTGACCTACAGGCAGCCTGGCGGGCTTGAGATCGCCATCGGCGCCTTTGACGATCGCTCCGACCTCGCACCGCAGATCCAGATCAACTATGCCGCCCGGCTGCCTTGGGTGGAGAAGATCTTCGACGCGCCGGTCCATGACGATCCTGACTACTACACAAGGCAGGAATCGATCATCTCCTTCCAGCATCCGGATCACGAGACGGCCAATTGGCCGCAACAGGGCCTGAAATTATGAGCAATGACCTGCACACCCTCTATCCGGAGATCGAGGCCTTCGACTCAGGCATGCTCGATGTCGGCGATGGCCATCAGGTCTATTGGGAGCGTTCCGGCACCAGGGGCGCCAAGCCGGCCGTGTTCCTGCATGGCGGACCGGGCGGCACCATTTCGCCAAAGCACCGACGGCTGTTCGATCCGAAGCTTTACGATGTCATCCTGTTCGACCAGCGCGGCTGCGGGAAGTCGACGCCCAACGCCTCGCTCGAGGCCAACACCACCTGGCATCTGATCGCCGACATCGAGCGCCTGCGCGACATGTGCGGCTTCGACAAATGGCTGGTGTTCGGCGGCTCGTGGGGGTCGACGCTGGCGCTGGCCTATGCCGAGACGCACCCCGAGCGGGTCAGCGAACTGGTCGTGCGCGGCATCTACACGCTGACGCGCGCGGAGCTCGACTGGTATTACCAGTTCGGCGTCTCGGAAATGTTCCCCGACAAATGGGAGCGCTTCCTGGCGCCGATCCCCGAGGGCGAGCGCGGCGACATGATGGCCGCCTATCGCAAGCGGCTGGTCGGCAGCGACCGCAAGGCGCAGGTCGAGGCCGCCCGCGCCTGGAGCCTGTGGGAAGGCGAGACGATCACGCTGTTGCCCGATCCGGAAACCAGCAGCCGGTTTGGCGAAGACGATTACGCCGTGGCCTTCGCCCGCATCGAGAACCATTATTTCGTCCATGCTGGCTGGCTTGAGGAAGGGCAGCTGCTGCGTGATGCCTTCAAGTTGAAGGACATCCCCGGCACCATCGTCCATGGCCGCTACGACATGCCGTGCCCGGCGCGCTATGCCTGGGCGCTGCACAAGGCGTGGCCGAAGGCGGACTTCCATCTGGTCGAGGGCGCCGGCCATGCCTATTCGGAGCCGGGCATCCTCGACCGGCTGATCCGGGCGACGGATAAGTTTGCGGGGAAATGATCATGGGCCGCAAGCGCCTCTATCTCTTCGACACCACACTGCGCGATGGCCAGCAGACGCCGGGCATCGACTTTTCGGTCGAGGACAAGATCGCCATCGCCGGGCTGCTTGACGCGTTCGGCGTCGACTATATCGAAGGCGGCTATCCCGGTGCCAACCCGACCGACACCGCCTTCTTTGCCAAGCACCGCACGGCAACCGCCAAATTCGTCGCCTTCGGCATGACCAAGCGGGCAGGGGTGTCGGCTTCGAACGATCCAGGCCTTGCCGCATTGGTCCAGTCGAAGTCGGACGCCATCTGCTTTGTCGCCAAGAGCTGGGACTACCATGTCCGCCTTGCGCTGGGCTGCACCCACGAGGAAAACCTCGAGGCGATCAAGGCGTCAGTCGAAGCGGCGATTGGCTCGGCCAAGGAAGCATTGGTCGACTGCGAGCATTTCTTCGACGGCTTCAAGGCCAATCCCGATTATGCGCTGGCTTGCGCCAGGACCGCTTACGACGCCGGCGCGCGCTGGGTGGTGCTGTGCGACACCAATGGCGGCACGCAGCCGTCGGAAGTGCGCGCCATCGTCGAAAAGATCATCGAGGCAGGCATACCGGGGGACCATCTCGGCATCCATGCCCATGACGACACCGGCCAGGCGGTGGCAAATTCGCTGGCCGCCGTCGAGGCCGGCGCGCGCCAGGTCCAGGGCACGCTGAACGGCATCGGCGAGCGCTGCGGCAACGCCAATCTGATCTCGATCGTGCCGACGCTGGCGCTGAAGCCGGCCTTTTCCAGCCGCTTCGAGACAGGCATCTCGGCCGAAGCGTTGGCCGGCATATCGCGCCTGTCCCGCGCCTTCGACGAATTGCTGAACCGCGCGCCGGAAGCGCAGGCGCCCTATGTCGGCGCTTCCGCCTTCGCCACCAAGGCCGGCATCCATGCCTCGGCGCTGGCCAAGGAGCCGGCCACTTACGAGCATGTGCCGCCGGAAGCGGTCGGCAACCGCCGCCGGGTCATGGTCTCGGACCAAGGCGGCAAGGCCAATTTCCTCGCCGAGTTGAAACGGCGCGGCATCGAAATGCCGAAAGACGACCACCGGCTGGACGCGCTGATATCAGTGGTCAAGGAGCGCGAGGCCGAGGGCTATGCCTATGAAGGCGCCGATGCCAGCTTCGAGCTGCTGGCGCGCAAGATGCTGCATGGCCTGCCGGAATTCTTCAGCGTCACCTCGTTCCGCTGCATGGTCGAGCGCCGCTTCGACGCCAATGGCCAGCTGAAGACGGTCTCAGAGGCGATCGTCAAGGTGCTGGTCGATGGCGAGGAGAAGATGTCGGTGGCGGAAGGGCACGGCCCGGTCAACGCGCTCGACATCGCGCTGCGCAAGGATCTTGGAAAATTTCAGAACGAGATCGCCGACCTCGAGCTCGCCGACTTCAAGGTGCGTATCCTCAATGGCGGTACCGAGGCGATCACTCGCGTGCTGATCGAATCGCACGATGCAACCGGCGCCCGCTGGTGGACGGTCGGCGTCTCAGAAAACATCATCGACGCTTCATTCCAGGCGCTGATGGATTCGATCGTCTACAAGCTGATGAAGAACCGCGAGATGGCCGGGCTGGTCGCGGCGGAGTAGGATTGAACCATCAGCGAAAGTCCATTGATCCATCAGAACTTTGCGATGGTCTTGGCCCGGCGGCTGGCGCATAGCGTTGGGCCATGGCCACGGACGCAATTCAGCTCGAAGCAGACTCAAAGGCCCGGCGTGGATTCCTGCTGGCGCTGGGCGCCTATCTCCTGTGGGGGTTGCTGCCCTTCTATATGAAGGCGGTCGCACATCTGCCGCTGGCCGAAGTCATCGCGCACCGCATCGTCTGGTCGGTGCCGATCGCGGCGGCCGTTTTGATCTGGGCGGGCCGCACGGCGGATTTCAAAGCGGCGTTGCGTTCGCCGCGCATCATTTCCATGGCGGCGCTGACGGCGGCGCTGATTTCGGTCAACTGGGGCATCTATGTCTGGGCCATCGCGGTCGACCGTACCATCGAGACCGCGCTTGGCTACTACATCAACCCGCTTGTCAGCGTCGTCGTCGGCGCGCTGCTGCTCAGCGAGCGGCTCGACCGGCTGCAAATCGCGGCGGTGGTGCTGGCGGCCATCGCGGTCGCGGTGCTGACGATCGACGCCGGCAAGCTGCCCTGGGTGTCGCTGGTGCTGGCGTTTTCCTTCGCCGCCTACGCCTTCTTCCGCAAGACGCTGCCGATCGGTCCCAGCCAGGGTTTCTTGCTTGAAGTGCTTTTGCTGTCGGTGCCGGCGCTCGGCTACATCATCTTCCTCATCGTCACCGGGCAGGACCATTTCGTCTCCAGTTCCCTGAACGATACCGCACTGCTGATCGGCTGCGGCCCGGTCACCGCCATACCGCTGCTGCTGT
The DNA here is from genome assembly GCF_055811435.1 of Mesorhizobium sp. WSM4837. Classification (NCBI taxonomy): domain Bacteria; kingdom Pseudomonadati; phylum Pseudomonadota; class Alphaproteobacteria; order Hyphomicrobiales; family Phyllobacteriaceae; genus Mesorhizobium; species Mesorhizobium sp. WSM4837. The sequence continues at coordinate 82,290 of NZ_JBVVQE010000020.1, read as the reverse complement.
TTGGCTTCGGGGCCAAGCTGCTGCGTCTCTCCACCATCGGCATCATGCAGTATATCGCGCCGACCATTGTGTTCCTGATCGCCGTGCTGATTTTCGGCGAACCCTTCGGCAGCACCCAGGCCATCGCCTTCGGCCTGATCTGGGCGGCGCTGGCGATCTATTCCTGGTCGATGTTCCGCGGCCGCGAGATCCGGCCGGCAATGCGTTAGAGCGAGGATTTTCGATGTACGTGCTGCACATAGCAAACAAGAATTATTCCTCGTGGTCGCTGCGGCCATGGGTGCTGATGCGGACATTGGGCGTCTCCTTTGAGGAGCGGCTGACACCGTTTCCGACCGGATCGAGCTGGAGCCTCTACCGGCCGTTCTCGCCCAGCGGCCTCGTACCGTGCCTGATTGACGACGGCTGGGCAGTTTGGGATTCGCTCGCCATCACCGAATATCTGGCCGAGCGCCACGCTGGCGTCTGGCCCGCCGACGCGAAGGCGCGAGCCTGGGCGCGGTCGGCAGCGGCCGAAATGCATTCGAGCTTCACCGCCTTGCGCGGCTCCTGTCCGATGAACTGCGGTGTCCGCGTCGCGCCGGTGCCGATGTCGGATGCGCTGAAGCACGACCTCTTTCGTCTCGGCGATCTCTGGGGCGATGGGCTTCGCCGCTTCGGCGGACCGTTCCTGGCTGGCGATCGCTTCACTGCCGCTGACGCCTTCTTTGCCCCGGTGGCGTTTAGGGTTCAGTCCTACGGACTGTCCTTCGAGGGCGCAGCTGCCACCTATCCGGCGCGATTGCTGGCTCTGCCGGCGATGCGCGAATGGTACACGGCAGCCCTTGCAGAGGAGTGGCGCGAGCCGAACCACGAAGCGGAGGCGCGCGCTGCCGGCACTGTCATCGAGGATTTTCGCGCGACCTTGTAACGGTTGCCGCTACATCCCGCGCCCCAGCCGCCTGACGAACAGATAGACGACCACCGCGACGGCGAGCGATATCGCCGACGCCACCCAAAAGCCCACCGGCGTGTCGACCAGCGGCAGCCCGCCGACATTCATGCCGAACAGGCCTGAGACGATCGTCATCGGCAACAGCACCGCGGTCATCACCGACAGCATGTAAAGCAACTGGTTCGACTGCGTCGTCAGCTTGGCCATCAGCTCGTCCTGCAAGAGCCGGGCGCGGGCCTGCAATTGCTCGCCGTCATGATGCAAGGTATGGGCGCGATGCGAAAGCCGTGCCGCCATGTCGTTGATCGCGTCCGGCAGGTCATTGCGATGCGAATGGTCGAGATGGCGGAACAGGCTGGTCAGCGTCGCCATCTGCCGATGGATCACCACCAGTTGCCGGCGCGCATCGACCAGCGCCTGCCGCTCATTGTGCCATGCATCGCAGACGATGCGGTCCTCGATGCCATCGAGCGTGTCGCCAAGGCCAGCGAGTTCCGTCGTCATGCCGTCGAGCGACTGGCCCATGACAGCCTCGATCAGTTCGGCCGGAGAGCGGAACTTTCGCGATCCGTTGTCGATCGCCTTGCGGATCTTGTCGACCGATTGCAGCGGTTGCTTGCGGCCGCCGATCAGCATCGTGTCGTTGAAGGCGAAGCGGAAATGGCCAAGCCCGCGCGCCTCCGCCGAATAGTCGTGGCGCAGGTCCGGCAAATCGCCGTAGAGCCAGTCGCCCTCGAGGTCGATATGGCAGCCATGGCCGGCCGACAGGAAGGCATCGCGCACCGGCGGCGGCAAAGCCGGCTCGGTGGCGATCTCGTGGCGGGCGCGCATGTCGGAAACCTGGTAGCTGCGCCATATCCAGTGTGTGGTGGTCGCGTCTTTGGTTCTCGTGCCTTCGGCGGTGAAGTGATAGACGAAGAACAGCCCGTGCTCGTCCGGCAGGTAAGGCGACAGATCGCTGCCGTCTGGATTGAGAGGGATGTTCATGATCGCGTCGCCAGTCTCTCGAATACGCCGCGTGGTGGCGACCTAGACTGTGATTATTAGCACGGGCGAACCGTTTTCGTGTGACTGTTTTGACGGTCATCCGAGGCGGCGTACCAACGCCGTTGTTTGCAGCCAGTTTGGAATAATACGTCGTTGACTCGCGTTTGCGTAAAGGGCACGACGCAATCCATGCGGAGGACGTCCGATGCATGCCGGCTTCCCACGAAGCCTACTCATAGCGGTATTGGGAGCCGTCATTGCGGGCTGCGCTGGCTTTTCGGCGCAGAAAACGGGGGCAATAACCGGCTATGGCCCCAACCCAACCTTACCGAAACCAAGACCGACGCTGATCCCGACCGTCAACATCGCCGAGGCGAAAGGCTGGCAGAAAGGTGATATGCCGACCCCGGCGAACGGGCTGACGGTGAACCCCTACGCCACCGGCCTCGACCATCCGCGCTGGCTGCACGTGCTTCCGAACGGGGACGTGCTGGTTGCCGAAACCAATGCCCCTGCCAAGCATGACGAAGGCTTCAGCCTTAGAAAGGTCTTTATGGACCTGGCTATGAAGCGCGCCGGGGCCGCGACCAAAAGCGCCAACCGCATCACGCTCCTGCGCGACACCAATGGCGACGGCATTGCGGATGTGCGCAGGACGTTCGCAGAAGGCCTCAATTCTCCCTTTGGTATGACGCTGTCCAAAGGCATTCTCTATGTAGCGAACACCGACGCGCTTGTCGCTTTCCCCTACTCCAATGGCCAGACCCGAGCCACAACGCCGCCGGAAAAGATCGTCGACTTACCGGCCGGAGATCTCAACCATCATTGGACCAAGGATGTGATCGCAAGTCCGGATGGACGCAAGCTCTATGTCACCGTCGGCTCCAACAGTAACGTTGGAGAAAACGGCATGGCCGCGGAGAAGAACCGCGCCGCCGTCCTTGAAGTGGACCGGTCGACCCGCCGTACCCGGGTCTTCGCGTCAGGGCTGCGCAACCCGAACGGGCTCTCCTGGAACCCTGAAACCGGCAAGCTTTGGGTCGCCGTGAACGAGCGTGACGAGATCGGCGATGATCTTGTGCCGGACTATATGACCTCGGTTCGTGACGGCGCTTTTTACGGCTGGCCCTACAGCTATTTCGGACAGAACGTCGACGAACGCGTCAAGCCGCAGCGCCCCGGTCTCGTGGCTAGGGCGGTCAAGCCCGACTACGCGCTGGGTTCCCATACCGCCTCGCTGGGACTGACCTTCTCCAAAGGGGCGTCGCTCGGCCCAGCCTACGGCAACGGCGCGTTCGTTGGTCAGCACGGCTCGTGGAACAGAAGTGTGCTCAGCGGTTACAAGGTGATCTTCGTGCCGTTCCGCGGTGGTAAACCGAGCGGTCCCCCGAAAGATGTGCTCGCTGGCTTCGTCGGGCGTGACGGCAGGGCGATGGGCCGTCCGGTCGGCGTTGCTATCGATCAGAGCGGCGCACTGCTCGTCGCCGACGATGTCGGCAATGTCATCTGGCGGGTCAGTAGGGCAGTAGGGCAGTAGGGCAGTAGGGCAGTAGGGCAGTAGGGCAGTAGGGCAGCGCCTCATGAGCGCGGCATGCACTACATACTCCCCTATACCCTAAAGCTTGTCGATCACCGACTGCACGCCTTCGGTCGGTGCGTCGACCGACGATCCCGCGACCATGATGGCAGCGACGATCGCTTCCGGATCGTCGACCACCAGCGGCCTGACCCGCTGCGCGGTGTGGATGAAGCCTTCGGCCATCATATGGTCGAGCAGCGCCAGCATCGGGTCCCAGAATCCTCCAACGTTGCCGAAGACGATCGGCTTGCGATGATGGCCGAGCTGGCCCCAGGTCATGATCTCGATGATTTCCTCGACCGTGCCGATGCCGCCCGGAAGCGCCACAAACGCGTCGGATTTCTCGAACATCGTATGTTTGCGCTCGTGCATGTTTTCGGTGATGACGAGCTCGTCAAGTCGGTCAAGCGCGGTTTCGGTGGCCTCCCTGTTGATCAGGAAGCGCGGAATGATCCCCGTCACCTTGCCGCCGGCCCGCATTGCGCCCTCGGCGACGGCTCCCATGATGCCCCTGGTGCCGCCGCCATAGATCAGACGCAGGCCGGACTTGGCGATCGAACGCCCAAGCAGGTGTCCGGCCTTGGCATAGGTTACATCGCGGCCCGGAGACGAGCCGCAATAGACGCAGATGGATCGAATCGTGTTCATGAGATGATTGGTGATTGGGTCTTTATTCGCGGTCAAGCCCGGGCGGGTTTTTTCTTGTCGGCCCTTTTTCTTGTCGGTCCCCCTTGTTCTTGTCGCCTTGGGCAAAACAGGCTAGACCGCATTAGGTGGCTAAGGGCAGGGAAATATGGCAATTAATCCTTTGAAGGCGTTTTTGTTCGTCGTCGGCGGCTCCGTCGCCGCGGCGGGAACCGCCTATGTGTCGGGCGCGCTCGATCCGTATCTCACTCGCACGCCGCCGGCGGAAGTGGCATCGCTGACGCCGCCGGTGGAGACGCCGGCCGAACCAGTGACCGATGCACCGCCGCCGCCAGCGCCTGCCGCTGGTGCGATGGCACCGGCAGCGCCGGCGGCGGCCGATGCGATTGCGCCGACTTTCGACATCGTTCGGGTCGAGATCAAGGGCTCTATTGTCGTCGCCGGCAAAGCCGCACCCAACGCCAAGGTCGAGATTCTCAACGGTTCGACGGTTCTCGGCTCGACGGTCGCCGGTGCCGATGGCGCTTTTGCCATCGTTCTCGACGATGCGCTGAAACCCGGCGATTACACGATCGCGCTGCGCTCGATGACCGGCAATGTCGTGACCCCCTCGGCGCAGACGGCTATCGTCTCGATTCCCAAGAGTCCTGCTGGCCAGGTGCTGGCGATGATCGAGGAGCCGGGCAAGGCCTCCGAATTGCTCACCGTTCCTTCACCCGAGACAAAGCCTGAATCGCTGCCTGCCGGCGACAAGGCGGCCGCCCCGGCTTCCGAGGACTCCGCTGCCGGGGACCCCGCTGCCGCAGCACCAGCCGCACCGGCTGCCACGGCGCCGGCCACCGTCGACGCCGTCCCCGCGCCCGCTCCGGGCGGGCCGGCCGCACCGGCGACACTAGCTGCAGGGCCAAAGGTCGTCGTCGAAGCGATCGAGATCGACGGCAACAAGATCTTCGTCGCCGGGCTCGCCGACCCCGGCCGCAAGGTGCGCGCCTATGCCAACGATATCTTGCTCGGCGACGCGAAGACTTCGCCCGACGGTCATTTCCTGGTCGAGGCGACGCGCAACATTCCGGTCGGCACCTATACGATCCACGTCGATGCGCTCGATGCCGACGGGGTCAAGGTGGTGGCCCGTGCCGCCGTGCCGTTCGAGCGCGAGCCGGGCGAGTCGATCGCCGCCGTGGCGCCTGCCGAGGCAAGGCCGGCCGCGCCGGCAACCACGCCTGCGGCGCCCGCGACCGAGGCGCCAGCCGATGTGGCGGCTGCGACGCCTCCGGCTGGAGTGCCCGAGACCGCGGCGCCGAAACTCGAACACGCCGACAGCGCCGTTATCATCCGCCGCCGCGATACGCTGTGGCGGATTTCGCGGCGCGTCTACGGCCAAGGCGTTCGCTACTCGACCATCTACCTCGCCAATCAGGATCAGATCAGGAATCCCGACCGTATCTGGCCGGGGCAGGTGTTCAAGGTCCCCGGAAAATCGCAGGAAGGCGAAGCCGCCAACCTCAAGGCGATGGGCGACCAGATGACGACAGCCCCGACAAAGGCCAACTAGAAATCCTTTCTTCTCTAGCGGGCTCTTGCGGAAAGTTCATTCATCGTCTATCGCCGATAGACGATGAACGCTTCCTTGACCGAGAAGACCTGCGGCTTCGCCGACAGCCAGGCCGTCGCCGCAAAGCTCGCCGCGCTTTCGCATCCGGCCCGGATCGAAATTCTCCGGCACCTTTCGGCCAGCCACTCCTGCTGCTGCCGCGAGGTCGTCGACCATCTCGACCTGGCGCAGTCCACCGTTTCGCAGCACCTGAAGATATTGGTCGATGCCGGGCTCGTCCGCTACCAGCCGGATCGGCAACGCTCGCGCTATGAAGTCGACAGCGATGCGCTCGAAGATGTTTGCGCATCGCTGGCCGCGCTGGTCAGTTCGTGCTGCTCCGGCCGCTAGACCATCATCCCGAACCGAAGAACCGCGTCAGCGAAAAGCGGAAGCCGGTTCTCGGAAAAGAGATCATGGTCAAGCTAATAAGAAATACGAAAAGGCGATAAAATGGCCGAAAAAACCGTCTCCGCCGATTCTGGCTCGACTTTCAAGACATTGCGCAATCTTTGGCCCTATATGTGGCCGGCCGACCGTGCCGACCTGCGGGCGCGGGTGGTGTGGGCGACCGTGCTTCTGGTCGTCGCCAAGCTGACACTGGTTGCCGGTCCCTACTTCTTCAAATGGGCGACCGATGCGCTGGCTGGTGACGCCAAGTCGGCGCCGCCGCTGCCGGCCTTCCTGCTGGCGCCAGTCATGCTGGTCATCGCCTACAATGTCGTGCGGCTGGTGCAGCTCGGTTTCAACCAGCTGCGCGACGCGCTGTTTGCCCGCGTCGGACAATATGCGGTGCGCCAGCTCGCCTTCCGCACTTTCATCCACATGCATCAATTGTCGCTGCGCTTCCATCTCGAGCGCCGCACCGGCGGCCTGTCGCGCATCATCGAGCGCGGCACCAAGGGCATCGAGACGATCGTCCGCTTCACCGTGCTCAACACCTTGCCGACCATCCTCGAATTCGCGCTGACAGCCGGCATCTTCGCGGTCACCTACGGCTGGAAGTACGTGGCTGTGGTGGCGGTGACGGTCTGCCTCTATATCTGGTTCACCATCAGGGCGAGCGACTGGCGCATCGTCATTCGCCGCGACATGAACGACAGCGACACCGATGCCAGCACCAAGGCGATCGACTCGCTGCTCAATTTCGAAACGGTCAAGTATTTCAACAACGAGGGCATGGAAGCCGAGCGCTTCGACCGTTCGATGGCGCGCTACGAAACCGCCGCCACCCGGATATGGACCTCGCTCGGCTGGCTGAACTTCGGCCAGGGCGTCATCTTCGGTCTCGGCACGGTTATCGTCATGTGCCTTTCGGCGCTGGAGGTGCAGGCCGGCACGCAGACGGTTGGCGACTTCGTCTTCATCAACGCCATGCTGATCCAGCTTTCGGTGCCACTAAACTTCATCGGCTTCATCTATCGCGAAATCCGCCAGGGCCTGACCGACATCGAGCAGATGTTCGATCTGCTCGATGTGCCGCAGGAGATCGTCGACAAGCCGGGGGCCAAGCCGCTGGTCGTCGGCTCCGGCAAGGTCGAGTTCCGCGACGTGCAGTTTTCCTACGATCCCAACCGCAAGATCCTGAAAGGCATCAGCTTCGAAGTGCCGGCCGGCAAGACGGTTGCCATTGTCGGGCCATCGGGCGCCGGCAAGTCGACCATTTCGCGGCTGCTGTTCCGCTTTTACGACATCCAGGGCGGCAAGATTCTGATCGACGGCCAGGACATTCGCGACGTGACTCAGCAGAGCTTGCGCGCGGCGATCGGTATGGTGCCGCAGGACACCGTGCTGTTCAACGACACCATCGCCTACAACATCCGCTACGGCCGCGTCGATGCCAGCGAGGAGGATGTGCGCAAGGCGGCAGAACTCGCCCAGATCGGGCCGTTCATCGAGCGGCTGCCCGACGGCTACCGTTCGATGGTCGGAGAGCGCGGACTGAAACTGTCCGGCGGTGAGAAGCAGCGCGTGGCAATCGCCCGCACCATTTTGAAGGCGCCGCCGATCCTGATGCTCGACGAGGCGACCTCGGCTCTCGACAGCCATACCGAACAGGAGATCCAGGCGGCGCTCGACCTCGTCAGCAAGGGTCGCACCACTATCGTCATCGCCCACCGGCTGTCGACGGTGATTTCGGCCGACGAGATCATCGTGCTGCAGGACGGCCAGATCGCCGAGCGCGGCAGGCATGCCGCCTTGATGCGCAAGGCCGGCCTGTACGCGTCGATGTGGGACCGCCAGCGTGAGGCAACCGAGGCCGAGGAGCGGTTGCGCATTGCTCGCGAGCGCGACGAGTTCGGCGTTGTCGTCCGCCGCCGCCCCTCCGAGGTGTCGTAGCCCTTACGGCCAGCCAGCGCCCGGCGCGGAAGCCTCGATGCTGAGCACCTGGCCGGTGCGCGCATCACTGATCATGTGCTCGAAGCCGCGCCATTCGGCGGCGACGATGAACAGCGTCTTGCCGTTGGCGCCGCCGAGCATGCAGGCAAAGCAGCCGCGATCGGCATCGACGCTGTCGAGCAACGCCCCGCCCTCGCGCACCCGCACGCAGTGCCGGTTGGGGACGTCGGCATACCAGATGGCGCCTTCGGCATCGAGGCAGATGCCGTCGGGAAAGCCGTTGCCGAGGTCGGCCCATCGCCGCCGGTTGTCGAGGCTGCCATCGGCGGCGATGTCGAAGGCAGTCAGCCTGTTGGCGTGGGACTCGGCGACGATCAACGTCTTGTTGTCAGGCGACACCGCCATCCCATTGGCGAAGGCGATCCTGTCCGCCACCTGCCGCACCGACCCGTCCGGTGCAATCAGCACGATGGTGCCGGGGCCGAAATGCTGGCCCGGAACCGGCGCTGGCCCACCGCCATTGACGTAGATGTTGCCGCGCCCGTCGACGACGATCTCGTTCCAAGCGTTCCCTGAGAGGTGTCGCAGATCGGCGTGGGTGACCAGCGTCCCGTCTGCTTCCTGCCGCAGCACCAACCCCTCACGCCCGCAGACGACGACCAGGCGACCGTCCGGCAGCCAGTCGATCGAATAGGGCAGGGTGGCCGGCACGGTGAGCATGACCTCACTGTTGCCGTCGGCATCGACGGCGATGATCTGGCCGGTTCCCCAGTTGCAGAACCAAAGCCTGCCATCATGCCAGCGCGGCGATTCGCCGAACGCCAGACCGTTCATCACGACCCGCGCTTCCTTTGCTGCTGATTTCCGTGACAGCATTTGTTGCCTCCAGCTTTCGTTCGGCGGGCGCTTTGACAGGGCCCGTATCTCCAAGGACGCATGAGGCCGGTTCGCCCCGACACCAGTCATGCCTTTTTTGGACAGGCGCATTGGACCCCTTGCAACGCCCGCGATCGGCTAATGCGGACGAGAACGCCGGATCCGGCGTTCCCTCATTGTCGCGTTGCGGCCACAGGGTGTTTCCGCTATTGAGGCCGGACCTGAAACTAGGCTGTTTCCATTCCATGGACCTCGTCGACACGATCAAGAAAACCTTGGTTCCGATCCATCGCGAAGGCTATCCGTTTATCGCCGCCTTCGCAGCGGTGACGCTTTTCCTCGGCTATTTCTCTTCGATCCTGTTCTGGGTCTGCCTCATCGCGACGGCATGGTGCGTCTATTTCTTCCGCGATCCCGAGCGCGTCACGCCGGTCGACGACCGGCTGGTGGTGAGCCCGGCCGACGGCATCATCACGGCGGTCGGTCCGGCCGTGCCACCGCGCGAACTTGGCCTCGGGGGCGGCGAGATGACCCGCATCTCGGTGTTCATGGACGTCTTCTCCTGCCACGTGAACCGGGCTCCGGTGCGCGGCCGCATCACAAGGATAGAGCATCGGCCCGGCCAGTTCCTCAACGCCGCACTTGACAAGGCGAGTGCCGACAACGAGCGCAACGGCCTGGTCATCGACAGCCCTAACGGCACGGTGGCCGCGGTGCAGATCGCCGGTCTGGTGGCGCGGCGCATCGTCTGCTGGGCCGAGACCGGCGGCACGATCGGCATCGGCGAGCGCTTCGGGCTGATCCGCTTCGGCTCGCGCGTCGATGTGTTCCTGCCGTCGACCGCAACACCGCGTGTCGCCGTCGGCCAGACCGCGGTCGGTGGTGAAACCATACTGGCCGAATTCGGCGGCGTTGCCGCAACGCCGCTCGTGCGGGTGTCCTGAACCGTGGGCGCGCCGTTCAAAAAATTCGAGGCGCATGGCAGCGGCGGCCCGCGCATCCGTGAAATTCCGATGCGCATGGTGCTGCCCAATCTCGTCACAGTGCTCGCCATCTGCGCCGGCCTCTCGGGCATCCGCTTCGGCTTCGAAGGCCGTTTCGAGCCGGCAGTGGTGATGGTGCTGCTGGCCGCCTTCCTCGACGGCATCGACGGCCGCCTGGCACGCATGCTGAAGGCGACGTCCAAATTCGGCGCGCAGATGGATTCGCTGGCCGACATCGTCAATTTCGGCGTAGCGCCCGCGCTGGTGCTCTATGCCTTCCTGCTCGACCAGGCCGGCTCGCCGGGCTGGATTGCCGCGCTCCTGTTCACCATCGCCTGCGGCCTGAGACTCGCTCGCTACAACGTGCTCGACGAAGATACTGATCGCCCGCAGTGGCAGACCGAGTATTTCGTCGGCGTGCCGGCGCCGGCAGGCGCCGTGCTGGTGATGCTGCCGCTTTACCTGTACTTCCTGCGGCTTGGTGTGGAGCCGTCACGCCCTGCCGCCTTCATCGCCGCCGGTTTCACCGTTCTGATAGCCTTCCTGCTGGTCAGCCGGCTGCCGGTCTATTCCGGAAAAAGCCTGAAAGTCCCGGGCGACAAGGTGCTGCCGATCATCCTCGGAGTCGTCCTCTACATCCTGCTGTTGATGACCTATCCCTGGTACACGCTGACCGCGTCGGTTGCCGGCTATCTGCTCTTCCTGCCGCTCAGCATCCGCGCCTATTCCAGGCGCGCCAAGCGCGAAGGCGAGAAGGTGCCGCCTTCGGACTTCGGCTGACAGATCTGTCGCCAATTCGCTGATGGTTCAATTAGTTCAAGTCGCACGCATCCCGCTCTAGCGGGAACCTGCCGGCGTCTTGACCGTTCTGTCTCAGCGGGCGAGGCGAGCGACGTCGCGAACGCCTCGCTATCACCCTTAAAGCTGCTGTCCCAGGCGCAGGAGCTTAAAGAAGAGTGAGGAGAAATTGGCTGTCGTCCTCATTGGCGCGTTGCTCATTGTCGCTGGCGTTGTGTATATGGCCGGCGCAGCCCTTTGGCGTGGGCGGCTCAGGGGGGGGGGGGGGGGGGGGGGGGGGGCGGGGGGGCCGGCCCCCCCGGGGGGGGGGGGGGGGGGGGGGGGGGGGGGGGGGTGGGGGCCGCTGGGGGGGTGTGCTTGTGGGGGGGGGGGTTGGTTTTTGGGCCGGCCCCCGGCGGGGGGGGGGGGGGGGGCCCGCCGGGGGGGGGGGGGGGGGGCGGGCGCCCCCCCTCGACGCCAAATCTTGCAACGCCAGGCCCGACCCTTGAGCCGCGGCGGCGCGGCCTCGGTTTCCTCGGCCTGTCGCAGAACTGGCCGGGCCTGCTGATGATGGCGGTCGGGTTCATCCTGCTGTTGTCGGTGGTGGTCCTCTAATGCATGTCGCCCAAAAGCATGCCCTCGGGCCTGACCCGAAGGTGCGCAGCGGTTTTGGGACAACGAGATGCATTCAAGCAAGAACTTAAAGCGCGTCGCATTAATCCCTCCAGACGCGACGCGCTTTAGGCGCTAGGCCGCCGCGCTGAGCCCCAGTCGCTCAATCGCCAGTTTGCGGGTCGAGACGTAGTCGGTCTTGCCAGAGCCCAGCACCGGGATTTCCTCGACCTTGACGATGTCGTTCGGCACCATCAGATCGGCGGCGCCGGCTTGTCTGCCGAATTTGCGCAATTCATCGGGGTCGGCGTCATCGGCGGTGGTGACCAGCACGATACGCTCGCCGCGGCGCTTGTCCGGCACCGCCACCACAGCGTGGTGCTCTTCCGGCCACAGCGACTGCACCAGCATCTCGACCGCGCCCAGCGACACCATCTCGCCGGCGATCTTGGCGAAGCGCTTGGCCCGGCCGCGAATGGTAATGAAGCCCTCGCGGTCAACAGAAACGATGTCGCCGGTATCGTGCCAGCCGTCGAGCGGCTGCAATTCCCCGGGCCGATCTGAGGTCATGTAGCCCATCATCAAATTCGGCCCCTTGAGCAATAACCGTCCGGCGCCGCTGATGCCCTCGACCGGCTCGAGCTTCATGCGCATGCCCGGCAACAGTCGCCCGACCGTGCCGTCGCGGCCGTGGATGGCGGTGTTGACGGCAACGACGGGCGCTGCCTCGGTCAGCCCGAAACCTTCGATGATCTCGGCCTGGAAGCGCTCCCGGTAGACGCGGCGCGTCTCCGGTTTCACCGCTTCGGCGCCGGCGACGATGAAGCGCAGGCTGGAGAAATCGCCGTCCTTGGCGGTGCGCGCATAGTTGGCGAGGAACGTGTCGGTGCCGAACATGACTGTCGGCCTTGCCTTGCGTGCGACCTCGGGGATCAGCTTGTAGTGCAGCGGCGAGGGGTAGAGGAACAGTTTCACGCCGGTGACCAGCGGCAGGATGGTGCCGCCGGTGAGCCCGAATGAGTGGAACACCGGCAGCACGTTGAGCAGGATGTCGGCCGGCGAGATGGTGATGCGGGCCTCAGCCTGCATGGCGTTGGCGAGAAGATTTCTGTGCGACAGGACCACCGCCTTCGGCGTGCCTTCCGAGCCTGAGGTGAACAGGATCACCGCTGGTTTGGCCGCATTCTGCGGCTGCAGCGGCCAGCGCCACAGCAAGGCGGCGGCGAGCTTGTCCAGTACGGTTACGCTGGCCCGCACATCCTCCAGCCACAACAGCCTGGCGCCGCCTTCTTCTACCGCCGCGACGATGTCAGCGAGGCTGGCCTTGTCAACAAAGGCGCGCGACGAGACCACGGTGCGGATCTCCGCCGTGCGCACGGCGGCGGTGACGCTGGCCGGGCCTGCGGTGTAGTTGATCATCGCCGCCACCCGGCTCGCTGACAACAGGCCAACGAGCGACAGCACGACACCGTTGGCGTTGGGCAGCAGCACTCCAACCGCTTCATTCGGCGCCGTCACCGCCTCGAAGCGGCGGCCCAGCACCCGCGCGCCGATGAACAGCTTTCTGTAATTCAGCGTGCCGCTGACCACGTCTTCGACGATAGGATGCGAGGCGCCGACTCGGTCGGCGGCGTCGCGTATGGCGAGGAACAGGCCGCGGTCAAGATCGCTGCCGAAAAGCCGGGCTTCGGCGAAACGGTCGAACAGCGCATTGGTGTTCGAGGATTGATCAGGGTTTCGCGCTACCAGCTCGGCGATGGTCATTGGCTCTAGCACGCTGATCGACAGAAGGGGAAACCAGCGCCGCGGCGCCTTGTCCGCCGGCGTCAGCGATACCGGCAGAGTGCGCGCGCCGGAGATGAAGATCGGTACGATGCGGGCATCGGCCTGCATGGCGATGCGGGTGACGGCGCGAAACAGGCGAAATGTCTTGATATCAGGCTCGACCGCATCCGGCAGATAGACGGCAAGGCGGCCCTTGCCCTTCAGCACCCGCACCAGCCGGCGGCTGACGAAGACATGCTCGGCGTTGAAAGCGATGGTGCGGCCAAGCTCGCGCCATGGTTCGAGCCAAGGCGATCGCGCTGAGACCTCGTCGAGGATGTGCAGCGTGTCTTCCGGCAGCAGCGACAGCATCAGCGCCGGTTCGAGACGCGACTGGTGCGAAATGACGTAAATGACCGGGGCGGCTGTTCTGCGGGCGATCTTGATACGATCATCGGCAATCCGGTAGGCGAGCTTGAACGGCACATAGAGCAGCGCCTGCGTGAAGCGCAGGCCGAGGCGGAATTTTTCCACCACCCCGATCAGCAGCCAGGCCGCGACGAGACCCGCAAGCAGCGCCAGTGTCAGGATCATGCCGCGTCTCTCCCAACAGATTTTGACCTCGCGGCTCTTCGTGACCGCTTCGATGAGAACCTAGACGAAGTGGGCTCAACGTCAATGCGGAGGTGCGGTACCTTCGCATTACTGGCCTGGCCGGCCATGAAAAGTGCGGTGTCTATGTTTCCTTGCGGCAGAGGAAGCGCCTGCGGCATGAGCCTGGATTGATGGGGGCGGCTCACGCCGCCTTCAATCTCCCGCTGATGAAGCGGAATTCCTGCGTCTTGCCGCCATAGCCATAGGCGGCGGCCGGGACTTCATGCACGAAGGCATAGCTCTCCTCATGCACCTTGCCCAGCAGGCTGCCAAAGCCAAGGAAGAGCGCCTTGAGATAGGCCTCCAGCTCAAGCTTGGTGTTGGTGCCGTCGACCACCTTGATGTCGAGCCAGAAACTGTTGGCGTCATGCTCGGCCAACGACTTGCCGCCGGCGAACCAGTGCTCGGGGTCATGGTAGGAAATGGCCACCGCTGTGATCGTCGCATCCTTGCGCAAATGCGTGGCGGTCAGTTCGGTCACCTGCTTGGCGATAGCGGCGGACAAAACGGCATCGGGCTTGCCTGTGACGCTGACATTGATGATCGGCATAATTTCTCTCCTCGGATTTACGCGGCGTCTCTTCGCCGTCAGAAATCTTTGCCATCGCTCCTGCGTTATGAAAATCGAATTGTTTTCAGGGAAAACTTTGATACTGTCGAATTATGACAATGCTCGACCCCGACCTCCTCAAAACCTTTCTCGCCTTCGTCGACCGCGGCTCGCTGGCGCAGGCGGCGTCATTTGTCGGGCGCTCGGCGTCGGCGGTGACCACGCAGATGCAGCGGCTTGAGGATATTGTCGGCGAACCACTTCTGGCGCCGCAGGGAAGAGGGCGCGTCCTGACGCCGGCGGGCGAAGATCTGGCCGGTCATGCGCGGCGCATCCTTGCTGTGCATCGCGAAGCGTGGCTGGCCCTCAAGGGCGTGCGAGCCGATGGGCGCGTGGCCATCGGCACGACACAAGATTTCGCCGACAGCGGCCTCCCGAATTTGCTCAGGGCCTTTGCCGCGAGCTATCCGCGCGTCAGGATCGAACTGCGCGTCGGCCGCTCCGCCGAATTGGCCGAGGCGCTGCAAACCGGCATCCTCGATCTGATGATCGCCATGCGACAGGCTCCGGCGCCGGACGAGATCGGCGTGCTCCGCGAGCCGATGATGTGGCTCTGTTCGCAAAGAGGCTTGGCCACACACCAGGACGAACTGCCGCTGGCGCTGCTCGATCCGCATTGCGGCTTTCGCGAAGCGGCGATCGCGGCACTCGACAGGGCAGGCCGCCGCTACCGCATCGCGGCCGGGAGTGCCAGCCTGGCCGGGCTGCGCACAGCGGTGCATGCCGGCATTGCTCTGACGCTGCGGACGGCGCGGTTTGCCCATTCCGGCATCGTCGAGGCACCGCGCGAGTTTGGCCTGCCGCAGGTTCCCATCGCCGAGTTCGCCATCCGGCTGCGCCAGGATGCCGAGCCCCCGGCCCAGGATCTGGCTGCGCTGTTCAGCGGCAACCTTGCCTTGCCAGGCGCACCGAGCTGATTTCGCAAAAGAAAAAGCCGACCTTGCGATCGGCTATAGGTTAGACGGGCCGAGGGGTTTGGGGGGACTTGGATGACCCGTCAAAGCCAACAATGCCTGAACCTGTTGATGGTTCCATGACCTTGCTAATTTATTTGCACCCGCAGTTTTATTTTCGGGGGCAGATTTTTTCTCAGGCAGAGCGCTGCCTGGCCGCTTGCCAGTCGCGCCCGCCATGGGCGAACACCGCGCAGAGCACGATGGCGCCGCCGATCATGCTGGCGGCTGGCGGGACCTCGGCCAGGAACAGGAAGGCGAACAGGATCGCGAACGGTACTTCAGCCGAGCCCAGCAGGCCGGATTCGGCAGCCGGAATGAGCCGCGCGCCCTCCGTCCACAGAATAGAGGCCAGCGCGAACGACGTGCCGAAGGCGACGAGCAACACTGCGTCCCTGGCCGAGACGGCCAATGGATCGGTGACGAACCAACCGAGCACGAACAAAAGGAATGCCGACACCGCCCCGGCCCACACTACCGGCGTGTCGCGGAAAGCGCGCACCATGATCATGTAGAGCGCGCTGCCGATTGTCATCAGCAGCGCCAGCCCGTCGCCGAACAGATGGCCGGTGCCGAAGCCGGACCAGACCATGACCGCCACGCCGGTGAGCGACACGGCGGCGGCGGCAAGCGTCTGCAGCCGGAAGCGCTCACGAACCAGAATGAAGGCAAGCAGCGCGGTGACGAAGGGCGCAGTGGCGTAGATGATCGCAACATTGGCGACGAAGGTGAACTTGAACGCCGAGATGAAGGCGATGCTGGCTAGCGCGCCCTCGCTCGCCAACAGCCAGCCGCGCCAGCCGAGGCGCAGGCTTTCACGCCCGCCGGATTGACGGCGCCGCCAAAGCACATAGAGGGTGATCAGGATCGACCCAACGAAGCCCCGCCAGCAGGTGATGGTCAGCGGATCGGCATGGATCGACTTGGTTAGCACGCCGGTGAGGCCGAAGACGGCTGCCGACGCCGAAACCAGGATGATGCCAAGGGTGCGCTCGGCGGCGGTGTCAGGCATGGTTGGGAATCCGGTCATGTCACCAGACTATGCTGCTTTGTCCTGACACCGTACTGTCAGCAGGGGTTGCCGTATCCTGCAGCCGCTGCGGAAATGCCCTTTTGCAAGTCGATTCATCTCATCAAAGCCGATGTGTCAGCTCGACACGAAGTGATCTTGCCTCTCCCACGGCTCCTGCGGACCGCGAACATCCCTGTTGACTCGGCCCCAGGGTCAGCCCCGATAGAAAGGCGGTCAACAGCAACAAGGTGATTCATGAACTCTTCCGCCCAGTTCCTGAACGCTTCCGAAGCCGCCGGCCGGCTCGGGGTGTCGGCCAAGGCCCTGCGGCTTTATGAGCAGCGCGGCCTGATCGCTCCGATCCGCACTGCGGCCGGATGGCGCGCCTACGGTCCTGTCGAAATGAGCCGCGCCGCCGAGATCGCGGCCCTGCGCGCGCTTGGCTTCAGCCTAGCCCAGGTGGCGCGGGTGATGGAGGGTGACTCCCGGGGCATGGAGCCGGCCTTGGCCGCACACCAGGCAGTACTCGATAGCCGGCTGCGCCAGCTTGTCGGCGTAATAGAGAAGATCGGTAGCCTGCGGGACGACCTCGCTCGAGGCGAAGCGCCAAGCGCCGGGGAACTGGCGCGCCTGCTGGCGCCAGAGGCTACGCTCAGCGTCGCTTTCGACCTTCCCTGGCCTTGGGGAGGCGAGCGGTTCGAACTGGGACAGATCCGACCGCTGAACTACATCATCGGCCCGCTGGGCAGTGGCAAGACCCGGCTGGCTCAGCGCCTGGCCGAGACATTGCCTGACGCCGCCTTCCTTGGCTTGGATCGACTGGCGAATGGCTGTGCGGCGGCTCTGGCTCGTGTGGACGCCGACCCAGCTCTCAGGTCGCGGGTCGATCAGACGCTGGCCTGGCTCGTCGAGGACGGTGCCGCGGTGTCCGACGCAATGATCGCTCTACTCGTCGGATTGGAAGCCGAAGGTCCGGCCATCCTGGTCGTCGACATGATCGAACAGGGGCTGGATCAAGCCTCGCAAGAAGCCCTGATTGCCCATTTGCGTCGCCGCGGCCCCGGCGGTCGACCGCTTTTTCTGCTCACGCGCTCCTGCGCGATACTCGACCTGGCGGCTGTCGGCACCGACGAAGCGATCATCCTCTGCCCCGCCAACCACAGCCCGCCAACGTACGTCGCCCGGTACCCCGGCACTCCCGGCTACGAGGCCGTCGCCACCTGCCTGGCCTCACCCGAGGTGCGGGCGCGGACGGACGGCGTCATCGCGTGGCGGCCCCACGCCGCATGAAAGGCATCAAGTCTAACGACGCAGCAATGTCTGGACAGCTTGTCACTCCGATCCAAATGTCGTGAAATCAAGGTTTAGGCCGTACCGGTTCTATTTCGAGTATCGTGACGAGCGATGAAAATGACTGCCGAAAAGGGTTGGACATGGACACCACAGGACTGAAGGCCATGCAGGCGCCGCTCAAGGAGGCGTATCGCGACGACGCATCGCGCGCGCTGATCACGCTTCGGGCCAAGGGCTCGGTCGACGACCAGTCGATCGCCTGCAAGGTCGAGACCGGCAGGGCGCTCGCCGTTGCCGGTCTGCATCCGGCTACCGGCGGTTCCGGGCTCGAACTGTGCTCGGGCGACATGCTGCTGGAGGCGCTGGTCGCTTGCGCTGGCGTAACGCTGAAGGCAGTGGCGACGGCGCTGGAGTTCAAACTCGGCGCCGCCACCGTGGAGGCCGAAGGCGATCTCGATTTTCGCGGCACCTTAGGCGTGGCAAAAGATGCGCCGGTCGGCTTCCGCGCCATCCGGCTGAATTTCAACCTCGACAGCGACGAGCCACAAGACCGCGTCGACACACTGCTCAAGCTGACCGAACGCTATTGCGTGGTGTTTCAGACCATCAATACGAGGCCGGAACTGACGGTCAGCGCTCAGCGCTGAACGCGCGCCGCCGGCTACTCGCTTTCGCCCTCGTCGGTGAACGGCGAGGCGCTCGGCACGCACTGCACCGACCAGCCGGCCGGCGTTGGCTGCTTCTGATATTCGGTGACGGCGAAGGCGCACTGTTCGCGAGTGTCGAACGTGCTGGGCAGCACCACCATGCCGCCTTGCGGGCCGGCAATCACCAGATACCAGACCAGCGCTACGCTCGAAGCCATGGAAATTTCCTCGCTTGTTGTGGGAGTCGGGTGATCCTATCAATTCTGGGCGATCGGCGAAAGCGCAGCCTGGCGCGGTGGGTCGCCACGCCAGCGTGTTCTGCATTTGTTGGGCCGGCTCAGTTCACGGCAAAGCAGTAGAACAGGCCGTCGCCGCCGGTGCTCCTCAGTGCCTCCTGACTGCAGCCGCCGCGTGAAGCGTGCGAGGAATTCCACGATTTGGCGGCGGCCGAATCGTCGAGACCGGTGCGGTCGTGATGGCCCGTCATTGCCGCACCTTCCGCTCCGCTGAGCGTCCAGTCGCCGCAGGTCTGGTCGGCAATTTTCGTGCCGTCGGGCTTGGACCCGGTCAGCACGTCGTGGCGGTTGGGCTTGTCGCCGCGGCCGTTGACCACTTCGCCCTTTTCGGTGAGCGCCGTCTGCTTGGTGATGGCGTTGGCATCGCTATGCAGCGAAGCGACATCGTCGGCGATCTTGACGCCCTTGGCGTTGAACCACGGTCCCGTGCCAATGCGATCGCGTGCATCGGTGTCGCTGGTCGAGAGGTAGGCGTGCCATGTCTTGCCCGTAACGCCCGCGGCTTCAGCCAGCGAGGCGCAATGCGCATCGGCGCCTGCGAGGCCGCCGAGATCGGCGCCCTTGCCCGAGCCGACGCTGGTGACGAAGAAGCTCATCGTCGCATCCTGCGAGGATGCGACGCCGATGGCTGCCAGCGATGCAGCGGCGGTGACGAGAAGCAGTCTGCGCATAGTGGTCCTCCGTTTCGGAAAATCTGGCATTCCAATAACGTCGGCAGCGGCGCAATTCGTCCGTCGAAATGCGCGATGCGTCTACTCCGGCTGCCGGTAGGCAACAAAGCGGTTGTGCTTGGCCTGGAAGATCAGCCCGGTCTCCGTAAGCGCCGGGCTGGCCAGCGGCACGATGCGTTTGGCGATCTCCTGGGGATGCGGCAGCGTCTCCGGATCCTCACCGGGCACCGCCTGCGCACGCATGGCGGTGCGGGTGGCGCCGGGATCGGCGGCATTGACCCTGAGGGCCAGGTTTTCCGTCTCATGCGCCCAGGAACGCATCATGGTCTCGACTGCCGCCTTCGACGCCGCGTAGGGCGCCCAGAAGGCCCGCGCCGAATGGGCGGCATTGGAGGAAAGCACGATGGCACGGCCTGCATCGGAGAGCCTGAGCAACGGGTCGACCGAGCGGATCAGCCGCCATGTCGAGGTAACGTTGATGGTCATAACTTTCTCGAAAGTCTTGGCCTCGACATGGCCGATCGGGGAGATGACGCCGAGCACCGCCGCATTGGCGACCAGGATGTCGAGCTTGCCCCATCGCTCATGGATGGCGCCGCCCAGCCGGTCGATGCCGGCCATGTCGGCGAGGTCGAGCGGCACAAGCGTGGCTTGTCCGCCCGCCGCCTTGATCTGGTCGTCGAGTTCCTCCAGCCCACCGACGGTGCGGGCAACGGCGATGACGTGTGCGCCGGCGGCGGCAAGTTCCAGGGCGATGAAGTAGCCGATGCCGCGCGAGGCGCCGGTGACGACTGCGACGCGGCCGGAAAGGTCGAGGCCAGGGGTGGGGATCATGCGAGGGCCTCCGTGAGTAGGCGTGAAACTCGGGAAGGCAATTGGTGTTCCGGCAATCCTACGCCCCGCCCGCCGCCAGCAGCGACAGCGTGCGCACATTGTCCGAACTTTCGAAATCGGCAAGCCGGGTCGGATATTGCCCGGTGAAGCAGGCGTCGCAGAATTGCGGCTGCTCATTGTCGCGGCCGGCCTCGCCGACGGCGCGGTAGAGCCCGTCGATCGACAGGAAACCGAGCGAATCGACGCGGATGAACTCGGCCATCTCTTCCACCGACATGCGCGACGCCAGCAGCTTCGACTTCTCCGGCGTATCGACGCCGTAGAAACAGGAAGCGCGCGTCGGCGGCGAGGCGATGCGCATGTGCACTTCCTTGGCGCCGGCATCGCGCACCATCTGCACGATCTTCTGGCTCGTGGTGCCGCGCACGATCGAATCGTCGACCAGCACCACGCGCTTGCCTTCGATCATGCGGCGGTTGGCGTTATGCTTGAGCTTGACGCCCATGTGGCGGATCGAATCGCCGGGCTGGATGAAGGTGCGGCCGACATAGTGATTGCGGATAATGCCGAGCTCGAACGGGATGCCCGCGGCTTGCGAAAAGCCGATCGCCGCCGGAGTGCCGCTGTCCGGCACCGGCACGACGATGTCGGCCTCGACCGGGCTTTCGAGCGCCAGCTCGGCGCCGATGCGCTTGCGCACCTCGTAGACGTTGCGGCCCTCGACCGACGAATCCGGACGCGCGAAATAAACATATTCGAAGATGCAGAAGCGGGTCTTCTGCGGCTCGAACGGAAACAGGCTCTCGATGCCCTTGGCGGTGACGACGACCATCTCGCCGGGCTTCAGGTCGCGCACGAAACGCGCGCCGATGATGTCGAGCGCGCAGGTTTCGGAAGCCAGGATCCAGGCGCCGTCGAGATCGCCGAGCACCAGCGGCCGGATGCCGAGCGGATCGCGGCAGCCGATCATCTTCTTTGAAGTCATCGCCACCAGCGAGAAGGCACCTTCGACCTGGCGCACCGCATCGATGAAGCGCGAGTTGAGATCGCGTTCCCTGCTGGTGGCGACCAGATGCAGCAGTGTCTCGGTGTCGGAGGTCGACGAGAAGATCGCGCCCTGTTTCTGAAGCGCGCGCTGCACCGTCATGGCGTTGGTGAGGTTGCCGTTGTGGGCGACGGCGAAGCCGCCATCGGCGAGCTCGGCGAAAAACGGCTGGATGTTGCGCTGGCCGGCGCCGCCGGTGGTGGCGTAGCGCGTGTGGCCGATGGCGCGGTTGCCTTGCAGGCTGTCGATGACGCGCTGTTTGGTGAACGTATCGCCGATCAGGCCGACATGATGTTCGACATGGAACTGGGTGCCGTCATAGGAAACGATACCGGCCGCTTCCTGGCCGCGGTGCTGCAACGCATGCAGGCCAAGCGTGACGATAGCCGCAGCGTCCTGCCGGCCAAAAATACCGAACACGCCGCATTCGTCATGGAAATGATCGTCAGCCTCGGCGGAAAGCACGTCGTCTGCGTCTGCCATCTTCAGCTCCGCTAAAGTCGCTATATAGTGTGATGACGGCTCGAGAGCAACGTAGAGTTTGCGGCCTTCACATGATCGTCAGTTTGCCGGCGCCGGATTGGCTGGTGCATTGTCGGCCGGTGGCGCGTCGGTTTCGCTGCCGTCGGGCGCCGGAGCATCGTCGCCAGTTGCCGGTGCGTCCGCCGCGGGTGCATCCGCTGCCGGAGGTGTCTCGGCGCCGGTCTCGGGTGCCGGCTGATTCGGATTGAGCCTGTTGAGGATCGCGTTTTCCGGATCCTCGGGCAGCAGGCTTTCGAGCTTGGCGCCGATCGATTCGAGCAGCGGCCGCGACTTGGCATCGGCGACCCAGCCCGGAGCCTTGGGGCCGGCCAGCCAGTTGAAGAACAGCAGGGCCACCGCGACGACCAGGATGCCGCGCGCCGCGCCATAGAGGAAACCAAGCGTGCGGTCGAGCGCGCCGACCCTGGAATCGATGATCCAGTCGGCGAGCTTCATGGTGATGATCGAGACGACGATCAGCGCGACGATGAAGACGATGCCGGCGGCCACCACCATGGCAATCTTCTCATTGTCGACATAGGGCTGAACGTAAGGCAGGACCGGTTGATAGAAAAAGAACGCTGCCGCGGCCGCCGCTATCCAGGAGATGACGGAAAGGACCTCGCGCGAAAAGCCGCGAACCATGGCGAGCATCGCCGAGACCAAGGTGAAGCCGACGAGAATTCCGTCAAGCAGCGTAATCGGCATGTCTTTTGCCCCACTTCATGAGCCGCGTCATTCTTGCTCGTCGGCGCGGCTGCGCCGTGAGCCGGCTATGCGCGCCACGAGATCGGCAAGCTCGGTGGGCTGGAAAGCGCCGGCCCCTATCCCCCCGGCAAGTTCCTCGCTGCCCAAGGGCAGAACCGCGCTTCCAAAACCCAGCTTTTCGGCTTCCTTCAGGCGCTGCTGCGCGTGCGCAACCGGCCTCACGGCGCCCGAAAGGCTGATTTCGCCGAAATAGACGCAATCGGCGGGAAGGGCAAGACCGGTGAGCGAGGAAACCAGTGCGGCCGCCACCGCCAGATCGGCGGCCGGCTCCGAGATACGGTAGCCGCCGGCGACGTTGAGATAGACGTCATGCGTGCCAAAGCGGACTCCGCAATGGGCTTCGAGAACGGCGAGGATCATCGACAGCCGGGCACCGTCCCAGCCGACGACGGCGCGACGCGGCGTGCCCAGCGACGACGGCGCCACCAGCGCTTGGATCTCGACCAGCACCGGCCTGGTACCTTCCATGCCGGCGAAAACCGCGGCGCCCGGCGCTTTCGCATGGCGTTCGCCGAGAAAAAGCTCGGATGGATTGGCGACCTCGCGCAGGCCCATATCAGACATTTCGAACACGCCGATCTCGTCGGTCGGTCCGAAGCGGTTCTTGACCGTGCGCAGGATGCGGTAGTGGTGGCCACCTTCGCCCTCGAAATAAAGCACCGCGTCGACCATATGCTCGACGACGCGCGGCCCGGCGATCTGGCCTTCCTTGGTAACGTGGCCGACGAGCACGATCGCCGCGCCTGTGGATTTGGCATAGCGGATCATCGCCTGGGCGGCGGCACGCACCTGGGTGACGGTGCCGGGTGCCGAATCGGCCATGTCGGTCCACAAGGTCTGGATCGAATCGAGGATCACCAGGTCCGGCCGCTTGCCGTCGGCGATGGTGGCGAGGATGTCCTCGACATTGGTTTCGGCGGCAAGCTCCACCGGAGTATCGGCGACGCCGAGCCGCTGCGCACGCAGCCTGATCTGGGCGACCGCCTCTTCGCCCGAGACGTAGACGATGCGGTGGCCCTTGGACGCCAGTGCTGCGGCGGCCTGGGTCAACAGCGTCGACTTGCCGATACCGGGATCGCCGCCGACCAGCAGGGCCGAGCCGCGCACGAAACCGCCGCCGGTGGCGCGGTCGAGCTCGCCGATGCCGGAAACGATGCGCGGCGCGTCCTCGATGTCGCCGGACAAAGTCGTGAGCACCACGGCGCGGCCCTTGCGCGCATTGCGGGTATTGGCCGGGCCCGAGCCGATGCCGCCGGACGTTCCCTCCTCGACCAGCGTGTTCCACTCGCCGCAGGCATCACATTTGCCAGCCCAGCGCTGATGCACCGAGCCGCAATTCTGGCAGATGAACTGGACGCGGGACTTGGCCATCAGCGTTGCGTCGCTCGCAAATGGCCGGAGGCGGGCGATCCTGCCCACCCCCCTCTGTCCTGCCGGACATCTCCCCCGCAAGGGGGGAGATTGGATGTCACGAATGCTTTCGCCAATCTCCAATGTCGAAGAAGAGACGCCAACGCAGAAGCTGCCGATCTCCCCCCTTGCGGGGGAGATGGCCGGCAGGCCAGAGGGGGGTGTGACGGAGCACGGCGGTAAGTCAAAAGCTACTCAAACCTCTCCGCAATATGATGCTCCTCGGCGAGGTCGGAGAAGCGGGTGAACTCGCCCTGGAAGGCGAGGCTGACCGAGCCGGTCGGTCCATGGCGCTGCTTGGCGACGATGACCTCGGCCTTGCCGCGCATCTCGTTCATCTCGTGTTCCCATTTGATGTATTCGTCGGTGCCCGGCTTCGGCTCGCGGTTCTTCAGGTAGTATTCCTCGCGGTAGACGAACATCACCACGTCGGCATCCTGCTCGATCGAACCCGATTCGCGCAGGTCCGAGAGCTGCGGGCGCTTGTCGTCGCGGCTTTCGACCTGACGCGACAGCTGCGACAGCGCAATGATCGGCACGGCAAGCTCCTTGGCCAGCGCCTTCAGGCCGGTGGTGATCTCGGTGATCTCCTGCACGCGGTTCTGCGAGGATTTGGCGCTCGACCCTTGCATCAGCTGGATATAGTCGATGACGATGACGTCGAGGCCGCGCTGGCGCTTCAGCCGCCGCGCCCGCGCCGAGAGCTGGGCGATCGAGATGCCGCCGGTCTGGTCGATGAACAGCGGGATCTTCTGCATGGTCTGCGAACAGGCGACCAGCTTTTCGAAATCCATCTCGCTGATCTCGCCGCGGCGGATTTTCGACGACGGGATTTCGGTCTGTTCGGAAATGATGCGGGTGGCGAGCTGTTCCGACGACATTTCGAGCGAGAAGAAGCCGACGACGCCGCCATTTGCCGCCTTGAACGAACCGTCGGCCTGTTGTGCCGGCACATAGGCTTCGGCGATGTTGAAGGCCATGTTGGTGGCAAGCGAGGTCTTGCCCATGCCCGGGCGGCCGGCGATGATGATCAGATCGGACGGCTGCAGGCCGCCCATGCGGCGGTCGAGATCGCGCAGGCCCGTGGCGACGCCCGACAGGTGCCCGTCGCGCATATAGGCGGCGTTGGCCATGTCGACGGCGGTCTTGACTGCGTCGGTGAAGCTCTCGAAGCCGCCATCGTAGCGGCCGGTCTCGGCCAGCTCGAACAGGCGCCGCTCGGCATCCTCGATCTGCTCGGATGGCGACATGTCGACCGGCGCGTCGTAGGCGATGTTGACCATGTCTTCGCCGACGGTGATCAGGGCGCGTCGCGTGGCGAGATCATAGATGGCGCGGCCGTAGTCGGCGGCATTGACGACGGTGACCGCCTCGACGGCCAGCCGTACCACATATTGCGCAACCGTCATGTCGCCGACCCTCTCGTCGGCCGGCAGAAAGGTCTTCAGCGTGATCGGCGTCGCTATCTTGCCCATACGAATGAGCTCGGCGGCGACCTCAAAGATCTTTCTGTGCAGCGGCTCGTAAAAATGGCCGGATTTCAGGAAATCCGACACGCGGTAGAAGGCGTCGTTGTTGACGAGGATGGCGCCGAGCAGCGCCTGCTCGGCTTCGATGTTGTTCGGTGCCTCGCGATAGAGCGGTGTTTCCGCCACGCCGAATTTTCGTGCTGCCTCTGCCATTACGTCCCCGATTTCGATGCCGGTCTCTCGATATCAGTAACGGGATAGGTCGGTGATGACTTATCTGCATCAGTCTTCATTCAATCAGCTTCGGTGCCCGCGATTCACAGCCAAGTTTTTTCGGTGGAAAGAATCTTGATTGACTCGAATCAAGATGGCGAGCCTAGCCGTTCTCGGGCGAGAACAAAACAGGAAAATAGCTGCCAATCACTCCGGCAGTGCGTCGCCCCAGTCGAGTCGCCGCGCGGCCTTGAACACATCGCCGTCGCGCTTGGTGAACAGTTTCTCGTCGGCGCTGCCGTCCTTCTCGCAAAGTTTCAGCAGGACCTTGCCCGAGCCCGATTTCGGCGGTGCGATCACACGCGCCTGCGGCGGGGCAGCAGCGTGGCGGGAGGCAGCGACATAGATGAATTTCTCGTCCTCCCATGGCACGTCGGCGTCCTTGGCCAGCCGGTGCAGGCGCGAACGCGCGACACGGCGCGAAAAATGGCACCAGTCGGGCGGGGCGAGCGGGCAGGGTGACTTATGCGGGCAAGGCGCAAGCACGTGCGCACCCGCCTCGATCAGCTGCCGGCGCACGGCAAGAATGCGCTGCCATCCGGCCGGCGTGCCCGGCTCGACGACGAGCAGCGTGTCGTTGGTCAGCTGCCAGAGCCGGTCGATCAGTTTTGGCAGCGACACCGGTCCGATCTCGTCCAGCACATAGGCGCAGGTGACCAACTCGGCCGGCTTGAGATCGGCGAGATCGAGGCTGACATCGCCGGCCAGCCAGGCGACCTTGGCCGTCATCGCCTCAGCGGCAAGCGCCGCGCCGACCCGGCGCACCGCCGCGCTCGCCTCGATCAGCACCGCCTGCTCGAGGTCGGGCCAGAGATCGAGCGCAGCCCAAAGCACGGTGCCGGGGCCGGCGCCGACGTCGAGCAGGGTTTTGGGTGCATGATCGGGCCTTGCCTCGCTGACCGCATCGAGACTGGCACGGACAGCGGCATAGGTCGCCGGCAGCCGCGTCGCCAGATAGGCCTTGACCGCGATCTCCTCGGCCATATGCAGGCGGCCGTCGCGCAGTTCGGCGCGATAGCGGTCCGACAGCGTTTTTGCCGCTTGCTTCAGCGTCGGCAGCGGCACTTTTTCGAGGAGGCGCTCGACGCCCTGTCGAAGCGGGATAGGCAGTTCCATAGCTCAGGCACCCCGAGGTGCGAGCAGGATCACCGAGGCGCCAACGATGCAGAGCGCGGAACCGGCAAGGTCCCAGCGGTCGGGGCGCACGCCTTCCACCAGCCACAGCCATCCGAGCGAGGCGGCGATGTAGATGCCGCCATAGGCGGCATAGGCGCGGCCCGCAGCACTGATGTCTACCAGCGCGAGCAGGAAGCCGAACAAAGCGAGCGTGACCAGGCCTGGCGCCAGCCACAGCGGCGACTTTTCCAGCCGCCACCATGCCCAGATCGAAAAGCAGCCGGCGATCTCGGCAAGGGCAGCAACGATGTAGATGAGATAGGTCATGAAAAAAGTCTCGCGGCGACGGCGAGACCTTTTTCAGCGTGTGGGCCGCCAATGGCAAGCGGCAATGGCGTGATCGCCGGCGGTCTATTCCATATCCGCCACCTTGCGGCGCCGGGCGGGCTTGGCGGCAGGGGCTTTTGGACGATGCCCCATGTCGCGCAGCTGCAACGCCTTCTCGCATTTGGCCATATAGTCACGAGACATCGGCAGCGTGTCGTTCTTCTTGGCGATCTGGATCTGGAAGACCACCAGATCCTGCCAGCGGAAAGCGGCTTCCGAGGCTGCCAGATAGAACTCCCACATGCGGCAAAACCGTTCGTCATAGATCGCCTTGGCCTTGTCGCGGTTGGCGGCAAAGCGCTGGCTCCAATGTCTCAGCGTCTCGGCATAATGTAGCCGCAGGACTTCGATGTCGGTGACCATGAGGCCCGACTTTTCGATCGCCGGCATCACTTCCGAGAGCGAGGGGACGTAGCCGCCCGGGAAAATGTATTTGCGGATGAAGGCGCTGGTTGCCCACGGCGCGCCGGAGCGGCCGATCGTGTGCAGCAGCATGACGCCGTCCGGCTTCAAGAGCGTCGCCGATTTGTCGAAGAAGGTGCGGTAGTGGTTGACGCCGACATGCTCGAACATACCGACCGAAACGACGCGGTCGAAGCGCTCGTTGAGCTCGCGGTAATCCCTCACTTCGAAATGCACGCGGTTTTCCAGGCCTTGCGCATGGGCGCGGTCGGTGGCGACGCCATGCTGCTCGGTCGACAACGTCACGCCTTGCACGTCGACGTCGAAGGACTTGGCGAGATAGAGACCGAGCCCACCCCAGCCGGAACCGATGTCGAGCACCGTCTGGCCGGCCTTCAGCCTGAGCTTGGCGGCAATGTGGCGCTTCTTGGCTGCCTGCGCCTCGTCGAGCGTCATGTCCGGCTGCTCGAAGTAGGCGCAGGAATACTGCATGTCCTCGTCGAGGAAGAGTCTGTAGAGGTCGCCTGACAGATCATAATGGCGCTGCACGTTGCGGCGCGCTCGCGCCGCCGTGTTGATCTGCTGCAGGCGGCGGAAGGCGTGACGCAGGCCTTCAATCGCCTTCGACCAGGTGGCATCGATGCCGCCGCTGTCCATGTTTTGGAAGGCGATGCGCATCACCCCAAGCACGCCGCCCTCGAGTATATCGAGCTCACCGTCCATATAGGCTTCCGGCACCGCCAGCATCGGATCGAAGCTGATGGCGCGCTCGGCATGCGTGGTCTTGATGTGCATGTGCACCAGATCGCCGCTGCCGTCACCGAAAGTCACCGAGAGGCCTTTCGGTCCGGTGACCTTGAGATTGCCGGTGCGCACCAGGCGGTCGAGAATGCGTTTCAGCAGAATATTCATGAACAAAGTCCCCTCTCGGTCAGACACGCTGTCTCGGCGCATGACCCGACAATCGAAATCGATTTCGGAAAGGATCATGCGCCGAACCAAAGTCCTGCAGCGTCCTTTGCGCGTCCAAACGACGCGCGGCGCTATAGTCTGCATCAAGATATAGGGGGTCGAAAAGTTCCGTTTGGCACAAAAAAGCCCGGGCGAGGCGCCCGGGCGTTGGCCCAGAAATGACTGGAAGCCGACGAAATGTTTTAAAGCGCCGCTCTGACGCCTTGTGACGTGCAATCAGCCGTTGTCTTCGCCGCCTTCGAACTCGGCATTGGGATCGAAGAAGTTGTCCGGGCGCGCATTGTCGTTGATGTCGTCGCCATAGATGGCTTCGGCTGTGGTCAGCATCTCGCCCTTGGCCTGGCGCTCGGCTTCGTCGGCCGTGCGGGCGATGTTGAGCGTGATGGTGACCTCGACTTCCGGATGCAGGGCGATCGCCACATTGGTCAGGCCGATGGTCTTGATCGGCTGGTTGAGCAGGATCTGGTTGCGGTTGACCGAGAAACCTTCCGCCGTCAGCAACTCGGCAATGTCGCGGGTCGACACCGAGCCGTAGAGCTGGCCGGTTTCGCCGGCCGAACGCACGGCGATGAAGCTCTTGCCGTCCAGCTTCTCCGAAATCTGCATGGCCTCGGACTTGCGCTCGAGGTTGCGGGCTTCGAGCTGGGCGCGCTGGCCTTCGAATTTCTTCTTGTTGGCTTCGTTGGCGCGCAGCGCCTTGCCCTGCGGCAGCAGGAAGTTACGGGCGAATCCATCCTTGACCTTGACGGTATCGCCCATCTGGCCGAGGCGGGAAACGCGTTCGAGAAGAATGACTTCCATGGTTTTGTTCCTTCGTTTGGGCGCCAAATCACTGGCATCGACGCCGAATTGTCTGGAACAGGTCAGGAAGCTGAGGGCGTCGCCGCCGATGTCGCTGTCCTGCCTGTCGCGGCAGTTAGAGGTCTTCACCCCAACCCGGGATTTGATGGCAACCCCGCGGCGCCCGTCGCCGTGGGAAAAGCGGGCGGCGAACCGCCCGCTGGCTAGACCATGATCCCGAAAAGTGGAAACCGGTTTTCGGATAAGATCATGGTCAACTAGTCAGTTTGTCCATGATCCCGAAAAGTGGAAACCGGTTTTCGGATAAGATCATGGTCAACTGATCAGTGTTAGCGAACCACGTAGGGCAGCAGGCCGAGGAAGCGGGCGCGCTTGATCGCCTTGGCGAGTTCGCGCTGCTTCTTCTGGCTGACGGCGGTGATGCGCGACGGCACGATCTTGCCGCGCTCGGAAATATAGCGCTGCAGAAGTCGCACGTCCTTGTAGTCGATCTTGGGCGCGTTGGCGCCGGAGAACGGGCAGGTCTTGCGGCGGCGATGAAACGGGCGCCGGGTCGGGATCTGGTTGATGTCGACCATTATTCTGCACCCCCTTCAACAGCTTCGCGCGGACGGCGCGGGCCACGGTCTGCACCATCGCCACCGAAGCTGCGCGGCGGGCGATCGCCACGGTCGCCGCGATCGCGGTCGCCGAACGAGCGCGGGCCACGGTCACGGTCGCCGAAGCCGCCGCGTTCCGAGCGCTCTTCGCGCTTCTGCATCATTGCCGACGGGCCTTCCTCATGCGCATCGACCTTGATGGTGAGGAAACGCAGCACATCCTCGGACAGGCCCATCTGGCGCTCCATCTCGTTGAGCGCGGCCGGCGGGCAGGTGATGTCCATCAGCGTATAGTATGCCTTCCGGTTCTTGTTGACCCGGTAGGTGAGGGACTTCAGTCCCCAGTTCTCGACCCGGCCGACGGACCCGCCATTCGCTGAGATGACGCCCTTGTACTGTTCGACAAGCGCATCGACCTGCTGCTGCGAGAGGTCCTGCCGGGCAAGAAACACATGTTCGTAAAGAGCCATATTGTTCTTTGCCTTTCTTCGTTTCTCTCCCGGTCCCGGCGGCAAAAGCCTCTGCAACTTCTCTGACCCGGCGATCCCTGGCGGGGCGGGGAAGAAAGGAGCATGACGAGACGGTCGAGAGCGGAGACACGGGAGGCGGAAGCGCTTCTGGCTCCACGCGAAGGTTTCGAAAAACCTCCGGCCCTCCGTTCAGCCCCCAGCAAGGACCGGCAGATTGCGGGCGTCTATACAGGAATTTGGCCGCAAGACAAGGGCGAGCCGAAAAACCGCCGCGCTCAGGACGACATGTCGCGCATCTTCAGCTTGTATGCGGGACCCGCTTGTTCACCGTCTCCGGGAAGAAATCGGGCGCTGCACGGCGCTTGCCGAACATCATGTCGTATTGCAGCAGACGGAAATCGCGAATCGCCGGGTCGATTTGCTTCTTGCGCGCCCAGTCGGGCGTATCCTCGCCCGTCGGCGTCAATAACAAATTGCGGTCGACGACGCTGTAGCGCTCGCGCATCTGGCCGAGGAAGCCGGTGTAATAGGGGTGGCTGATCCCGGCCGTGGTCAGGACATGGTAGGGCAGAAAGGCTGGACTGACAGTGCCCATGTCCGCGACCGGACCGGTGCGGTTGGACCATACGATCAGCGGTGTTCGGTGATGCAGCAGCATCTGGTCGGGCGGCTCCTTGCGTGGCGCGACGTTATCCCTAAGGAAGCCGGTCTCGACATAGACCGGACCGAGCGGCGGCAGATGGTCGCCGAAGAAGGCGATGACCGTCGGTCGCCGCCGGTTCTTCGCCCATTCGATGAGGCGCTCGAGGCTCTTGTCGGCGTCGGATGCGCCTTCCGTGAAGCTCAGCAGCGAATCCTTTGCCCACTGGCTGGTCGGAGCCTGCACCTTGTGGGTCGGATTGTAATAGCGATTCGGTTCATAGGGTCCGTGGTTTTGCAGGCTGACGGCGAAGTAGAAGAACGGATCGTCCGTGGCGTCGGCTTCGCGGATGATCTCGTCGGTCATCGCCGCGTCCGACGTCAGCGGCCCGCGCTTTTCGAGATATGGCATGTTTTCTTCGGACTTGAAATCGTCGAAGCCGAAATCGGCATAGACCGGCGTTCGGTTCCAGAACCAGCTTGTACCCGGATGGATGGCGCGTGTCTCATAGCCCTGGCTCTTCAGGAACGTCGCCATCGACGGCACCGGCGCGCGGACATATTGCTGGTAGGGGATGCTGCCGGCCGGCAGGAAGGCGTTGGAAAAGCCGGTCAGCGCCTCGAACTCGACATTGGCGGTCATGCCGCCGAATTCGGGCGAGAACACGTGGCCGGAGCGCAACGCCCGCACATTGGGAATCGGATCGGGCGTGATGGTGACGCCGGGCAGTTCGGTCGGATCCCAGAAGGATTCGCTCATGACGATGATGATGTCTGGCTTCTCGGCCGGCACCGATGCCTTCACGTCAGGCCTTTCGATCGCCGCGATCGCCTTGTCGGAGTAGCCGGCAGGCGCGGGGACATGGGCCATCGGCACGTTGAGGGCGAAGGCCAGTGCGAAGCCGTTGGAGGCGTAATTTTCCTTCTGATCCCACATGATCGGGATGATTTGCAGCCGGTCGCGGGTCCACGAGAACGTCGCGTAATCCATGATCGACACGAAGAAGGCGAGCAGCGGCACGGTCAGCGTCAGCCGGGCCAGGCGCCCCTTGCGACCGAGCGCCGGTACGCGGCGGCGCCACAGCCGCCAGCCATAAACGAGCAGCGAGAGGCTGCCGACGATGCCGACCGCCAGAGCGATGGCGGTTCCCGGACGTTCTCGCACCAGCAGCGGCATCAGCGCCACGATCTGACGTGAATAGAGGAAATCGGTCGGATAGAGCGGATCGCCGAGATAGAGCGATTTCTGGTGGCCGACAAAGGCCAGCGCCAGCGTCAGCGGCGCAACGATCATCAGGCTCTGGTGGCTGCGGCCGAGCACGGCATCGAGGCCGATCAGGATCAGCGCGAAGATGATGATGGTGGTCCAGCCCGGCTTGAAGGGCTGCAGGAAGAAGCCGACGGTGCCGGCAAAGTCGCCGCGCACGATCAGTTCGATGGCAAAAACCAGGATGGTGGCGACGAGAAGGCTGACGAGGCCATAGCGGATAACAGGCCATTTCCGGCCCGGCAGATAGCCGGTGGCCGGATCGCCTTCTAGAAACTGTGGCGCGGATTTGCCAACGCCTTTCTTGATCCTTGCCACCTTACAATTCCCCCGACCATACACAAAAGTGTCATTCAGCTGTCATCGATATGTCACGAAAAGCTAGCGTCTGTGGCTGAAATAAGAAGAGCCAGCAAACGAATCGTGAGCGATTTTCATCATGAGTGATCGAAAAAAAGCCTTTTGGAACAGGTACTCGGCCAGCGATACCGAGCCGGAGCGGCCCGGGTCGGGCTGCTAGCGGACTTGACTTGTCAGCCTGCCTTGCGTCACAGGCAGGAAAAATCAGCCGCTTGGGAGGCACGCATGGCCGTCGCATTCACCTTTCCGGGACAGGGCAGCCAGGCTGTCGGCATGGGCAAGGACCTCGCCGACGCCTTTCCGGAATCGCGGAAGATCTTCGAAGAGGTCGACGACGCGCTCGGCGAAAACCTGTCGAAGCTGATCTGGGAAGGGCCGGAAGAGAGGCTGACGCTGACCTCCAATGCCCAGCCGGCGCTGATGGCTGTGTCGCTCGCCGCCATCCGGGCGCTGGAATCGCGCGGCCTCTCGCTGAAGCACAAGGTCGCCTATGTCGCCGGCCATTCGCTCGGCGAATATTCGGCACTTGCCGCCGCCGGTTTCGTTTCGGTCGCCGATGCCGCCCGGCTCTTGCGTATCCGCGGCAATGCCATGCAGGCGGCTGTGCCGGCCGGCGAGGGCGCCATGGCGGCGATCATCGGGCTGGAACAGGCAGATGTCGAAGCCGCCTGCGCTGAAGCGGCCAAAGATTCGATTTGCCAGATCGCGAACGACAATGGCGGTGGCCAACTGGTGATCTCCGGCGCCAGGGCGGCGGTCGAGCAGGCGGCGAAGCTGTGCACGGAAAAGGGCGCCAAGCGGGTGCTGATGCTGCAGGTCTCGGCGCCTTTCCATTCGGCGCTGATGGCACCGGCGGCCGAGGTCATGCGCGAGGCGCTGGCCGGCGTGACGAAGAACGCGCCGATCGTACCCGTGGTTTCCAACGTGTCGGTCACGCCGTCCAGCGATCCGGATGCAATCGCCCACCGCCTGGTCGAACAGGTGACGGGGCGCGTGCGCTGGCGCGAAACGGTGGAATGGTTTGGCGCCAACGGCATTGCGACGCTGTACGAGGTGGGCGCCGGCAAGGTGCTGTCGGGACTGGCGCGGCGCATCAACCGCGACATCGCCACCGGCGCGGTCGGCACGCCGGCCGATGTCGAGGCGGCGCTGGCGGCGCTCGATTGAACCACGCGCGTCCGGCTGATGCGGGCGCTTGAATTCTTAGCCTCGTCGGGATATGTGAATACATGTATTCACAGGAGATCGGAATGCCGACATCAATCCGACTTGCCCCCGAAATCGAAGAGCGTCTGGATTTTCTCGCGGCCAGGACTGGCCGCAGTAAAGCTTATTATCTGCGCGAACTCATCGAGCGCGGTCTTGAGGACGTGGAAGACTATTACCTCGCGGCCGAAGTGCTGGAGCGGATCAGAAGTGGCGAGGAGGACGTCATGACAGCCGAGGACTTCTGGCGTGGCCTGGACGCTTGAATATGCCCGGTCGGCGCGCAAATTTATGGAAAAACTGGATCCGCAGACACGTCACCGGCTCCGCGACTTCATCGAGAACCGTATTGCCGCCCTCGACAATCCGCGTGAAGCCGGCAAGCCGCTGAAGGGACCGTTAGCGACTTTTTGGAGGTACCGGGTTGGGGATTATCGAATTATCTGCGATGTGCAGGACAAGCGGCTCGTCATTCTGGTGGTTACAATAGGCCACCGCAGTGATGTCTACAGGTAGCCACATTCGCCGGCCTGTCCGATTTGGAAGAGGATCAAAGAAATGTTCGAATTGACCGGCCGCAAGGCGCTCGTCACAGGCGCATCGGGAGGCATCGGCGAGGCGATCGCCAGGGTGCTGCATGCGCAGGGC
This sequence comes from Mesorhizobium sp. WSM4837, assembly GCF_055811435.1. Lineage (NCBI taxonomy): Bacteria > Pseudomonadati > Pseudomonadota > Alphaproteobacteria > Hyphomicrobiales > Phyllobacteriaceae > Mesorhizobium > Mesorhizobium sp. WSM4837. Next base: position 47,875 of record NZ_JBVVQE010000020.1, on the reverse strand, counting down.
GCTGTCGTCGGCCTGCACGGCACCCGCGTCGAGAAGCTGGAAACGCTGGCGGCCGAGCTCGGCGACCGGGTCAAGCTGTTCCCGGCGAACCTTTCCAATCGCGACGAGGTCAAGGCGCTCGGCCAGAAGGTCGAGGCCGATCTCGAAGGCGTCGACATTCTCGTCAACAATGCCGGCATCACCAAGGACGGGCTGTTCGTGCGCATGGCGGACGCCGACTGGGATTCGGTGCTCGAGGTCAATCTGACCGCCGTGTTCCGGCTGACCCGCGAACTCACCCATCCGATGATGCGGCGCCGGCACGGCCGCATCATCAACATCACCTCTGTGGTTGGCGTCACCGGCAATCCCGGCCAAACCAACTACTGCGCCTCCAAGGCCGGCATGATCGGCTTTTCCAAGTCGCTGGCGCAGGAGATCGCCACGCGCAACATCACCGTCAACTGCGTCGCCCCGGGCTTCATCGAATCGGCGATGACCGACAAGCTCAACGACAAGCAGAAAGAGGCGATCATGGCGGCGATTCCGACACGGCGCATGGGCACCAGCGCCGAAGTCGCCTCCGCCGTCGCCTACCTCGCTTCCAACGAAGCCGCCTATGTCACCGGCCAGACCATTCACGTCAATGGCGGCATGGCGATGATTTGAAAGTTGCGGGAAAACACCCCTTTTCACCTTGGAGCCCGGCCTATTTTCGTGTACTGCGGCCCGCAACCCGGCGGTTCGGGCAAAAACCGGTCCGGTGCCGTTGCGTTTCCGACAGGACCATCTTTCAGCTTGATTAGCGGCATTCTGCCCGCTAACGAAGACAGACAAACAAAAGACGAGGATGCCCAAATGAGTGACACCGCAGAGCGCGTCAAGAAGATCGTTATCGAGCACCTTGGCGTCGATGCCGACAAGGTGACGGAGCAGGCGAGCTTCATCGATGATCTGGGCGCGGACAGTCTCGACACGGTCGAACTCGTCATGGCGTTCGAAGAAGAATTCGGCGTCGAGATCCCGGACGATGCGGCCGAAACCATCCTGACTGTCGGCGATGCGGTGAAGTACATCGACAAGGCTTCGGCCTGACGCTATTTGCAGTCATCACCGAGGAGGACCTGCGATGAGGCGTGTCGTCGTCACGGGCCTTGGGCTGCTTTCGCCGTTCGGCGTAGGCTTTGAGCATGGCTGGAAGGAACTTCTGACCGGCCGCAGCGCAGCCAAGCGCATCACTGAGTTCGAGGTGGAGGATCTTGCCTGCAAGGTCGCCCACGTCATCCCGCGCGGCAATGGTGAGAATGCCACCTTCAATCCCGAGACCGTTCTCGAGCCGAAGGAACTGCGCAAGATCGGCGACTTCATCCTCTACGGGATCGCGGCCGCCGACGAGGCGCTGAAGGATTCGGGGTGGGCGCCGAAGACGCATCAGGAGCAGTGCGCCACCGGCGTGCTGATCGGCTCCGGCATCGGCGGCATCGAAGGCATCGCCGAGAACGCGATGATCCTGAAGGAGCGCGGCCCGCGCCGCATCAGCCCGTTCTTCATCCCCGGCCAGATCATCAATCTCGTATCCGGCCAGGTTTCGATCCGGCATGGGCTGAAAGGCCCCAACCACGCCGTCGTCACCGCTTGCTCCACTGGCGCGCATGCTATCGGCGATGCCGCCCGGCTGATCATGTGGGGCGATGCCGACGTGATGGTCGCAGGCGGCACGGAAGCGCCGGTGACGCGGCTGTCGATCGCCGGCTTCGCCGCTTGCCGGGCGCTGTCGACCGACCGCAACGACGCTCCGGAAACGGCCTCGCGTCCCTATGACCGCGACCGCGACGGCTTCGTCATGGGCGAGGGCGCCGGCGTCGTCATTCTGGAGGAACTGGAACACGCCAAGGCGCGCGGCGCTAAGATCTATGCCGAGGTCACCGGTTACGGCTTGACCGGCGATGCCTATCACATCACCGCGCCGGCCGAAGATGGTGACGGCGCCTTCCGTTGCATGGTTGCGGCGCTGAACCGGGCCAAGCTGACGCCCGCAGACGTCGACTACATCAATGCGCACGGCACCTCGACCATGGCCGACACGATCGAGCTCGGCGCCGTCGAGCGGCTGGTCGGCAACGCCGCGTCGAAAATATCGATGTCGTCGACCAAGTCGTCGATAGGCCACCTTCTGGGGGCGGCGGGCGCCGCCGAGGCGATTTTTTCGATCCTCGCCATTCGCGACAACACCGCGCCGGCCACCATCAATCTCGACAACCCGGAGCGCGAAACGGCGATCGACCTGGTGCCGCACAAGCCGCGCGCCCGCCAAATCGATGTGGCGCTGTCCAATTCCTTCGGCTTCGGCGGCACCAACGCCTCGCTGGTCTTCCAGCGCTACAATGGCTGACCGGTCCGCCGACCGGCACGGTCTATGCGTGTCGTCAATTTTGCCATATTCGCCCCTACTGTGCCCAAGGGGATTCGTTACAAGATCAAACGGTAGGGCGCCATGAGCACAAATTCGGCGGACAACGGGCAATTCGGGCAACGGTCCGCACCGTCGGGCCCGATCGTGCCGAAAACGGCCAGCGAGGCATTGCGGCCTGAAGCCGGCACGCCGCCGCCCAAGCGCTCGCGCGCCTCGCGCAGCCAGTTCGTCGTGTTCATGAACTTCGTCATCTCCCTGGTGATGCTGATGGTTCTGGCGGCTGGCTTTGCATTGTATTTCGGCAAGCAGGAATTCAACGAGCCCGGCCCTTCGGCCAATGCCGACACCTTCCTGGTCAAGCCGAACACCGGCGTTCAGGAGATTGCAGAGCAGCTCGAGCGGCGCGGACTGATCAGCGACGCGCGCATCTTCCGCCTTGGCGTGCGCGCTTTTGGCAATGATTCCGCTCTGAAGGCCGGCGAATACGAGATCAAGCCGCAGGCCTCGATGCGCGACATCATGGAGTTGCTGAAGAGCGGCAAGTCGGTGATGTATTCGCTGACCGTCCCCGAGGGGCTGACGGTCGAGCAGGCGCTGCAGCGCATCGCCGATCAGGCAGCGCTCGATGGCGATATGCCGGGGACCATTCCACCCGAGGGCAGCCTTGCTACCGACACGCTGCGTTTCACCCGCGGCGCGACACGCCAGCAGATGGTCGAAAAGCTTTTGGCGGACCAGAAGAAGCTTGTCGAGGAAGTCTGGCAGCGGCGCGCCTCCGATCTGCCTCTGGCCAGTGTCGAAGACTTCGTCACCCTGGCTTCGATCGTCGAGAAAGAGACGGGCAAGGGCGACGAACGCTCGCGGGTCGCGGCCGTCTTCCTCAACCGGTTGGCCAAGGGCATGCGGCTGCAGTCCGACCCGACCATTATCTACGGCCTGTTCGGCGGCAAGGGCAAACCCGCCGACCGCCCGATTTATCAGTCTGACATCAAGAAGCCGACGCCCTACAACACTTATCTGATCAACGGCTTGCCGCCGACGCCGATCGCCAATCCTGGCCGTGCGGCACTGGAAGCCGTCGCCAATCCGTCGAAGACCGACGACCTGTATTTCGTTGCCGACGGCACCGGCGGTCACGTCTTTGCCGCGACGCTCGCCGAGCACAACGAGAACGTCGCCCGCTACCGGGCGCTGCAGAAGGAACTGGCCGATGAAGCCGCCAAGGCCGGTGCTGCCAAGGCCGACGCCGCCAAGGTGGAAGGTCAGACCGACGCGCCGGTTGACGACGGCGATGGCGACGCCGGAGCGGCGGCGCAGTAGCGCCGGACGGTTGTGAAGTCGTCCCTCCGATTCGTCTGACGGCCGGGACGTGCTGATTTTGTCATCAGGAGCGCCCTGCGTCCGATTCGACGCGAACAGGCGCTCCGGATTTTGAAGCCGCGCACGATCTGGCCCGGAACCGCTTCCGGGATCATGCGCCAGGGGGAAGCAAGGGCATCATGAATTTGCAGAGCATGACCGGTTTTGCACGGGCCGTCGCCGAACATGACGGCACGTCGATCGCCTGGGAGGTCAAGTCGGTCAACGGCAAGAGCGTCGAGGTCAGGCTGCGGCTGCCGCAAGGCCTCGAGCGGCTTGAGCCGGCCGTCAGGCAGACGGTGCAGAAGCGCTTTGCGCGCGGCAATTTCCAGGCAACGCTGACCGTCGGCCGCGCACCCGGCCAGCAGGCGCAGCCCGTGGTCAACGAGGCCTTCCTGAGAGATCTGGCGGGGCTGGCCCAGCGGCTGCAGGAGATGTTCGGCGCAGCGCCTGCGACAGCCGACGGGCTGCTTTCGCTGCGCGGCGTGCTCGACATCCCCGAAACCGTCGAAACCGAAGAGGCGCGGGCGGCGCTTGACAGCGCGATACTCTCGGCGCTCGAAGTGGCGCTGGGCGGGCTGGAGCAGGCACGCCAGGGCGAGGGCGCCGCCCTGCGCTCGCTGCTGTCCGGTCATATCGACGCTATCGAGGCGCTGACGCTGCGCGCCGAGGCCGATCCGTCGCGCGAGCCGGCGGTGATCCGCGAACGGATTACCGAGCAGGTGCGGCTGCTGATGGATGCCTCCGCCAATCTCGACGCCAGCCGGTTGCATATGGAAGCGGCGTTCCTGGCCACCAAGGCCGACATCCGCGAGGAGATCGACCGGCTGAAGACACATGTGGCATCCGGCCGGGTGCTGCTGGCAGGCGGCGGCGCCATCGGCCGCAAGCTCGATTTTCTGGCGCAGGAATTCAACCGCGAATCGAATACGCTGTGTTCGAAGTCGAACGCCGCTGCGATCACCGCCATAGGGCTGGAGCTGAAGGCGGTCGTCGACCAGTTTCGCGAACAGGTCCAGAATCTGGAGTAACCCTGATGGTCGCCAAGGAGCCTATGGTTGCCAGGGATTTGGGTTCCCGCATTTGCCGGCGGGGTTTGATGCTCGTGCTGTCGTCGCCGTCCGGCGCCGGCAAGTCGACGATCGCGCGCAATCTTCTGGAGAGCGATTCCAGTCTCGAACTGTCGGTCTCCGTCACCACGCGGCCGCGCCGCGGCAGCGAGATCGAAGGCGTCCACTATCATTTCCGCACTATGCGTGAGTTCGAGCGGCTGCGCGATTCGGACGAACTGCTTGAATGGGCCGAAGTGCATGGCAATTGCTATGCCACGCCGCGTGAGCCGGCCGAACTGGCGCTGGCACAGGGCCGCGACATGTTGTTCGACATCGACTGGCAGGGCGCCCAGCAGCTCAAGGAGAAGATGCGCGCCGACATCGTCTCGATCTTCATCCTGCCGCCCTCGATGAAAGAGTTGAAGGCGCGGCTGAAGCGCCGCGCCGAGGACCAGGAATCGGTGATCGAGACCCGTCTGAAGAACGCTCGCAACGAGATCGAGCACTGGAAAGAATATGATTTCGTCATCATCAACGACGATCTCGACCGTGCCTTCGCCGAGGTACGCGGCATAGTCATCGCCGAGCGGCTCAGACGCGACCGCCGGCCCGGGCTGTTCGATTTCGTCTCGGGGCTGCTCGACGAGAAGACGGACTAGGGGCCGGCGCAATCACACCGCGTTGGTCAGTCGCACGAATTCCTCGACGCTCAAGGTTTCCGCCCGCCGCGTCGGATCGATGCCGGCGCGGGTGAGCAGGGCTTCGCCGCCGAGGCTCTTGACGCTCTGCCGCAGCATTTTGCGGCGCTGGCCGAAGGCTGCTTCGGTAACGCGGCCGAGCTTCTTGACTTCGGCGGGCAGCGGATTTGCCCGCGGCACCAGATGCACCACCGACGACACCACCTTGGGCGGCGGCGTGAAGGCTTGCGGCGGCACGTCGAAAGCGATTTTTGCCTCCGTCCGCCAGCCTGCCAGCACGCCCAGCCGGCCATAGGCATCGCTGCCGGGGCGGGCGACGATGCGCTCGGCCACCTCGCGCTGGAACATAAGCGTCATCGATGCGTAAAAGGGCGGCCACTCGGCGACGGTCAGCCAGCGTATCAAAAGTTCGGTGCCGATATTGTAGGGGAGATTGGCGACGATCCTCACAGATCCATTGCCTCCATGTGCGCCTTCGGCAAGCGCTGCAAAATCCGTCTTCAACGCGTCGCCGGCAATGATTTCCAAACGGCCCGGATAGTGATCTGACACCTCCGCGAGCGCTGCCAAGCAGCGCTCGTCGCGCTCGATGGCGATGACCCGAGCCGCGCCGTGGGAAAGCAGCGCCCGGGTCAGGCCACCTGGACCCGGACCGACCTCGATTACCGTGGCGTCGGTCAGGTCGCCGGCGGCACGCGCGACCTTGCCGGTAAGGTTGAGGTCGAGCAGGAAATTCTGGCCGAGCGCCTTTTTTGCCTGCAACCCATGGCGTTCGATCACCGCGCGTAACGGCGGCAGCCCGTCGATGCTCATGCGACCGCTCTCATGCAAAGCCTCATGCGGCGGCAGCCTTCGCCCCGATGTCCGCAAGCCTGCGGGCCGAGCCTGAGCGCCGCGATCAGGCTGTCGGTCCGGGCTATGCCCTTGCCGGCGATATCGAAAGCGGTGCCGTGATCCGGTGAAGTGCGGATGAAGGGTAGGCCGAGCGTAACGTTGACCGCCTCGTCGAACGCCAGCGCCTTAGCCGGGATTAGCGCCTGATCGTGATACATGCACAGCGCCACATCGTAGCCGGCTCGGGCGCGGGCGTGGAACAGCGTGTCGGCCGGCAGCGGCCCGAAAGCGTCGATGCCCTCCGCCCTCAGCCTTTCGATCGCCGGGCGGATGATGCGCTCGTCCTCGGCGCCCATCGCGCCGCCTTCACCGGCATGCGGATTGAGGCCGGCAACGGCAAGCCGCGGCTTGGCAATGCCGAAGCGATATTCGAGGTCGGCGGCGGTGATGCGGGCGGTCGCGACGATCAATTCCGTCGTCAGCGCTTCCGGCACCTCGCGCACTGCAATGTGGATGGTGACCGGAACCGTGCGCAACTCGGGACCGGCAAGCATCATCACCGGCATCGCTTGTGCGCCGGTGTGGAGCGTCGCCAGATGCGCCAGATACTCAGTGTGACCGGGAAAACGGAAGCCGGCATCGTAGAGCGGCTTCTTGGCGATCGGGCACGTAACGACCGCCGCCGCGCGACCGCCAAGGCAGTCGTCAACAGCGCGGTCGATGGCCTCGATGATGCCGGCGGCGTTGGCCGGGTCCGGCCGGCCGGGGTCGTCGACGAAGCGGGCGGCAAGCGGCATGACGGGCAGGGCGCGCTCAAAGACGCGCTCCGCTTCGGCTGGCACTGTCTCCGTGATTGGCACATCGGCGCCGAGCAGGCGCGCCCGTGCGGCAATCAGCGCCGGATCGGCTATAAGGTAGAAGGGCGGCACACCTGCGCTGTCGCGCGCCTGCCAGGCGGCAATGGCGATTTCCGGCCCAACACCGGATGGATCACCGGCGCTCAGCGCCAGCGCTGCCTCTGGCGGCTTCAGCGCTCGACGATGCGGGCTTTCTTCCGCAACTCCTCGACATATTTCGTGGAGAGCTCGTCGGCGTCCTTGCCACTCGAGCCTTCGCTCTGGAACACCATCTGGGCGGCCTTGTCGTCGGACACTTCGCGCGACGAGCAGATGCCGATGAACTCGACGCCGCGGTCTGTTTCGCGCGTGGGGGTGGCGCCGCCGACCTTGGTGGCCTTGATCTGGTCGGCCCAGTCCGGCGGCAATTGCGGCGCCAGTATCCGGCCGAGATCGCGAACGGTGACGTCGATCAGGCCCTTGGCGAATTCGCGCGAGGTGTTGCAGCCGTTGAAGCGGGCGCGCATAGCGTCGGCCTCGCGCTTGCGCTTGGACAGCGTCGCGCTGCGCTCGGCCGCCGGCACGACGAAAATGACCTGCTGCAGCATGTACTCCATGGCGGTCGGCTTGTTGCCGCCCTTGTCGAGCATGCGCCTGACTGCGTCCTGCTCGCTCACGGAGCCGCCGCTCTCCGAGCGATGGCGCGCGGTCAGCGCCTGGTTCCAGGCCATCTGGGAGCGGATGAACTCCTTGAAATGCTCCTTGCCGACGCCGGACTGCGCCATGACGCCATCGAGTTGCTTGAGTTGCAACTTGTTGGTCGTGGCAAAGCGCTGATAGGCAGCCTCGACCTGGGCGTCGGTGATGCGGATGCCGAGACGCTTGGCTTCGGCGACGCGCAGCGTCTGCTCGATCATTTCCTCGGCGGCATTGCCCTTCTTGCGCTGCAGGCGCAGGAAGGCAGCCCGATGCTGGATGTCGCCAGTGGTGATCGGTACGTTGTTGACGACGTATTTGATCTGGCTGGCGAAAGCCGGCGGCGTCATCATGGTGATCGAGGCTGAGGTCGCCGCCACCAGCAGCGCGAACCCTGCCGAAAAGAGGTATTTCCTCATCGAAAGCATCCCAATCCTATCTCGGTTGCGGCCCAATTTTATCGCATTTTGAGGGAACTGGAACCCGTGCCTGCCCTATGCGGCGAAACGATGTCGTTAGCTGCGAAGTGCGTCCACTTTGACACACGACGTATGCTCAAGACACTTTGAATTTTTCGGGCTGGTGTGTTGGCCGGCCGCCCGTTCCGCCTGTCCGTTATTGGCCAGTGGTCTGCTACTGGACAGTGTTGAAGGAGCTTTGCGTCGAGCCGAAATCGCCGAGCGTGCGAAACGACAGGTTGAAACCGATATTCTGCGACACTTCCTTGGTGCTCAGGTCGCGGGATTCCGAGAACGTCATCAAGTAGGTGAAGCAATCATCACTATAGGCAAAGCCGACCCCGTCCTTGACCAGGACGCTTTGCTCGAGATCGTAGGTGCCGGTACCGAAGACACGCCAGTTCTCAGCAAGTTGCGCCGAGGCGCCGAGCGTGACCTCGTGACGATCGGTCGTGAAACCATAGAGCGGCTGAGCCTGGATGAAGGCGTATTTGGCGCTGAACGAAATCGGCAGGCCGGAATAGGCTGCCTTCACCTCGGCGCGGCGAATCTCGAAGCTCTGCTCGTCGAAGCGGCCGCTGACCGAGCCGGAAAGCCCGCCGGGGCTGTTGAATCCGACAAGGCCGACATAATCGGAGCTCGCGGTCTCCAGGCCCGAATCTTCGCCGACGTTGACCAGGTCCGGCGCGTCGAAGGAGTTCTGGCCGTCAAGCTGGTAGGATTGGCCGAATAGCGCGTTGGTGCTCCAGCCATTGTCATAGGCGCCGGAATAGCGCAGCCCAACATTGGCGCGCGTGCCGCCTTCCAAGCGGTCGTAGCCGGAGAACTTGTCGCGCTCGAACAATGTAGTGGCATCAAAGACGAAGCTCTGCGCGTCCTCGTTGGGAACAGCGAGGCCGCCGACATATTGCTCGTTCGGACGCACGAACACCTGCGCCATCGGCTCGAAGATGTGACTGGAACTGGTCGACGAGAACAGCACCGGCCAGCGCATTTCCAGTCCGGCGGTTGCCATGAAGCGGGCGAGCGACGATCGCGTATCGTCGTCGACGCCGAGGTTAGACGCCATCTGATTGATGGCATTGAGCGATCCCGAAGAGGCGTTGACATAGCCGGCATCGCCGCGCAGCGCCAGCAGGGGCGTCAGCAGCAGCCCGCCATCGGTGGTGAAGGTGCGCTTCCATTCCGCTTCGGCAGTGAGACGGCCCGATTGGCCCTCGATGCCGCGTACACTGGTGACGGACGCAGCGTTGTTCGGATCGGCAAGGGCCCTATCCAGCCTGTCGCGGCTGATAGCCTGCGCATTGATATTGAGCGACAGCTGCCCGCCGCCCACCGCCATGTCGGGGATGTAGGCGTAGTCGAGCGAGGGCAGCACCCAGGGCTGTTTGCCGGCGCGCGCGGTCGGATCGTCAGGGAGTGCCTCTTCCTGGACCACAAAGCGCATGGCGCGCACGTCGAAATAGTTGCGGCCGTTGAGGCCGGTCAGGTAGATCGAGGAGCGATGCACGCTGTCGCCGAAGTCTTCGATGGCGTAGGTGCGTGAGAAGTTCTTGTCGGTCTGCAGCAGGACGTCCCAGCCGAAGTCCCAGCGCGGATTGATAGCGAACTGGCCCTTGGTGCCCATCATGCCGCGGAACTCGTTCGGGTCGCCGGCCGCACCCGAATCGACATTGCGCCCGTCGTCGTCGATAAACTCGTCGGGATCCTCTTGCCGGATGCCGGCGATCTTCAGACTGTACTGGCCGTTGTTGAAGCGCTGGCGCCACTCGGCTTCGCCGAGAAAGCCCTGCCTGGTATAGCCGCTGCCGGTGACGGTGAGGTCGTAGGTTGGTGAGAGCGCGAAATAATAGGGGACTTTGACGCCGAGGCCGAGGTCGCTCTTGTAAGCGATGCTGGGGATCAGGAAGCCGCTCTTGCGCTTGACGGTCGGGTCGGCAATCTCGAAGGCCGGCAGATAGGCGAGCGGAAAGCCGAAGAACTCGAAATTCGAATTCTCGAAGCGAACCGTCTTCTTTTCGCCGTTCCAGATGATCTTTCTGGCCTTGATGCGCCAGGTAGGCGCTTTGTCCGGCTTGTCCTCGCACGGCTCGCAGGCCGTGTAGACGCCGTTGTGGAACGTCGTCAGCACGCCGCCCATGCGTTCCGCGCTTTCGGCGGCGAAATAGGTCTTGTCGACGGTTTCGACACGCAGCGCGTTGACGAAGCCGTCGGCAAAATCGTCGGTGATGTCGACATGCTGCGAATAGATCTTGGTGCCGTCGCTGTTGATGACCTCGACATTGCCGCTGGCGACGAGCCGCTTGGTGTTGCGATTGTATTCTACCCGCTGGGCGACGAGGCGGTTGCCGCCATAATCGATCTGCACGCCGCCGACGGCCGTTACGGTCTGGTTGTCATTGTCATAGACCAGCGTATCTGCCGCCAGCAGCATTTGCGAACCGGTGGGAACGTCGGCTGCCATGCCGCTGATATCCTGGGCAAAAGCCGGGATACTCGGAACGACGCAAGCGAGCAGGCACGCCAAGGCGCTCGCCCCATAGAGGCGCGCCGAATCGGCATGCCTATGGATGCGCAAAACCGCCCCCCTCACTAGCCGTCTTCCTTGTACAGCAAGAAAGTCACCCCGAAGAACATAGCCACGACAACCGGAACCCACGCAGCGACGACTGTGGGTACGAATCCCGCCACGCCGAATGCCTTGACCAGCACTGTCACGACATAAAGCAGAAACCCGGCCAGGACGCCACCCAGAATCATCGTCGCGGATTGTCCCATCCTCGCAAATCGCATCGACACCGTTGCGGCGATCAAAGTCATGGCGACGAGAAGGAACGGCAGCGCTACCAGTGAATCAAATTGCATGGCAAAGGCATTTGCCTTGAGGCCGAAGGAGCGGGCAACCTCGATCTTGCCGGGCAGATCGTAGAAAGGGATGGTTTCCGGGCGCGCCAGCCGCTCTTGCACGAACTCGGGCTTGAGATCGGTCGGTATGCGGTCGGTTGCCACCGATTGGATGTTGCCGTCCCGGAACACCTTGACGTCCTGCAGTTCCCAGTAGCCATCCCGCAAATAGGCGTGCGCTGCGTCCTTGCGTTCGACGATGTCGCCTTGCGGGTTGAGGACGAAGAAGGCGGCGTCGGCCATCTCCAGGCCTTGATTGAGGATGGCGCGCGCGCCGATGATAGTATCGCCGGAACTGGTTTTCTGCCGGATCCAGGGCTCGGCGTCAGCCGAGACGGTGTTCGACTTGCCGGAGCGGAGCTGGGTTTCGATTTTTTCGGACCAGGAAAACGCATACGCGGCGATCGGATTGATGACACCGACCGACAACACCCCGAACAGCAGCGCCCCGATGCAGCACGGCAGCAGGAATTGCCATGCGGATACGCCGGCGGAACGCGCGATGACCAGTTCATACCTGCGATTAAGCGAGACCAGCGTCGCCATCGCCGAGAACAGGCCGACGAACGGCACCGTCTGCAGCATGATCATCGGCATTCGCAATCCTGAGATGGCAAACGCCGTGCCGTAGGTAAAACCCGGCAAGCCGGTCGTGCGGCCGGAAAGCTCGGTGAAGTCGATCAGGAACACAAGCGCCAGGAGGCCGATGAAGAACCAGATGGTGATCGTCACGTAGCGGAAGAAGAAGTATCTGCCCAGAGTCCAGCCCATTAGCGTGTCCAGCCCATCAGCTGGCCTCTTGGCCAGAAGCGCCGCGCCTGGCGAAGCGGAGCTTCAGGGCGCTCCAGCCGTCACCGAAGCGGCCGGCGAAATTCGTCATCCAGTCGGCCCAGGCGACCGGCAGTTCCATGGTCCGGTTGGAGACGATGAACCATGTCGCGACTGCGGAGGCCACAATAGGAACGCCGTAGACCACATAGGCGTATTGCGGAATGTTGTCGGCCTTCCCAGCGGCAAAGAAACCGAGCCAGCGCACGAAAAGGGCAATCGCGATAGACGTGATCAGCGGATGAATGCGCGCCTCGCGATGGGAGCGCGCGTCTCCCGCGACTGCAAGCGCGATCAGCGCGAAAACGAGTGAATAGGACCATTCGGAGAAACGCTGGTGGACCTCGGCCAGGTACTTGTTCGGCCTTTTCTGGAACATCTTGTCGTTCGGACTGGGATTGAGCAGGTACTGTGTCGTCCGGTCCTTCGGCAAGAGCAATACCTCCGATGAGGCCGACATGAAGGCCGACAGGTCGAAGGCATAGGAGGTGAACCGGATGACCGAAAGATCGCCGGCCAGCGTTTTGCGATGGATGACGCCGTCGTTCATTATCAGCACCCGCTCGTCGCCACTTTCGATGATGGCGCCGCTCTTGGCGTAGTAGATGAGGTTGACGCCTTCTTCGCGTGAATCGGCGACAAAAATGCCGCCAAGGCGGTTGTCCGGAAGCCGCTGGCCGATCTGCAGGAACAGGCCGTCGTCGATCTTGTGGAAGGTGCCTTCCTGGATGATGAGCGACAGAAGATCGGCGCGCGACGACGCCACCAGCTCGCGGTTTTTCTGTCGTGCATAGGGGTCGACGCCGTTGTCGACGGCGAACGAAAAAACACTGGCCGCCAGTGCCAGGAGCATGATCGGCCTGACGATGGTCCAGCGCGAAGCGCCTGCGGCGTTCAAGACGGCAAGCTCAGAATCGGAATTCATCGCGCTCAGTGTCTGCGCGACCGCGACCACCAGGGCGAAGGGCACGACGATCGGGACGATCGACGGAATGATCAGCGCAGCGACCTCGAAGAAGGTCAGCGCCGACTGCCCGCTGTCGGTCACGAGATCGATGCGGGCGAGCACCTGCGTCGTCCACACGATCGCCAGCGTCCAGATGAGCGCTGCGAGGAAGACCGCCAACGCACGACGCATGATGTAGCGTTCAACGACCTTCATGAAGGCTTTTCTCGATTTTGCCGAACGGCATCATGCCTCCAGACAAGGTAGTCGCCCGGCGACGCCTGCACAACCGGTCCGTTGGCGGTTCGATCTGGTTCCCGTCCCACATCGTTGTTTCCGGTGGCCGGAGTGTCGGCGGCATTGGATAAGAAAGGGCGAACATCAATGGTTAACAACAGGTTGCGGCAGTAAAGCGGGGCCGTGCCGCGACGAATCGCCATCGATTCCATCTGCCATATGGGATCGGATTCCGGCAAAGTCTTGCCAAATGCCGGAAAACGACCAAATGTCGCGCCGGTCACCGACATGGCCGCCGCGGCTGCGACAGGTACAAGCATGAAAGCAGAAGTAACAGAATTGCGCAGCAAAACCGGCCAGGAATCGATTTTTCACGGTGCGGTCGTGATCGGCGCCAACACAATCACGCAGCAGATCGCCAGGCAGGGGCGATGATTGAAAATGGGGGTGGTGCTTCCGGTCGGAAACAGCCAAATATCTGGTTCGTCAAGGCACTCCCCCGAAAACCCAACGCCTTTCCCGAAAGCAGGACATGATGACTTCGAGACCTTCGATCGCCTTTGCCAGGTTCGCAGTGCCCAAAAAAGGCAGCGTCTTCATGCTGGCGGCCAACGATGGCGGTCTCGGCGACGCGGCAAAGGCTTGCGATCCGGCAAAGACCCTGGAGCGGGCGTTTCCGGTGGCCGACTTTTCCGGCAAGTTCGCCGGCCTGGTCGAAGTGCTGGCGCCGGAGGGCACATCGCTCGACCGGCTGGTGGCGGTCGGCGCCGGCAAGGTCTCGGCGCTCGACGACTATGCCTGGCTCAAGCTTGGCGGCACCATCGCTGCATCCTTGCGCAAGGCGACGGAGGTGGCGGTCATGCTCGATCTGCCGGGTGCTGACGTCGGCGGCAGGCAAGCGGCACAGCTTGCCGCGGGCATTCTTCTGCGCAGCTATGCTTTCGACAAGTACAAGACGAAAAAGGACAATGGCGACGGCCAGCGCGACGGCAACAAGGCCGAGCCCAAAAAGCCGGTTAAGGTGACCATCCACACCGCCGACCCGGCGTCGGCGAAAAAGGCCTTCGCCGACGAGGTGGCGGTGATCGACGGCGTGCTCCTGGCGCGCGATCTGGTCAACGAACCGGCCAATATACTGGGGCCGGTGGAATTCGCCGCCCGCGTCAACGAACTGGAGGCGCTCGGCGTCGCGGTCGAGATCCTGGTCGAGAAGGAGATGAAGAAGCTCGGCATGGGCGCGCTGCTCGGCGTCGCACAAGGCTCGCCGCGTGGCGCGCGCCTGGCCGTCATGCGATGGAACGGCGGCAAGGCCAAGGACAGCCCGATTGCTTTCGTCGGCAAAGGCGTCACTTTCGACACCGGCGGCAATTCGATAAAGACGGCCTCCGGCATGGAGGACATGAAGGGCGACATGGGCGGCGCGGCCGCGGTGACCGGGCTGATGCACGCGCTGGCCGCGCGCAAGGCCAAGGCCAATGTCGTCGGCATCATCGGGCTGGTGGAAAATGCCGTCGACGGCCATGCGCAGCGCCCCGGCGACATCGTCACTTCGATGTCGGGCCAGACCATCGAGGTGCTCAACACCGACGCCGAAGGCCGCCTCGTCCTGGCCGATGCGCTGTGGTACTGCAGCGATCGCTTCCAGCCGAAATTCATGGTCAATCTGGCGACGCTGACCGGCGCCACCATGGTCGCGCTCGGCCAGCACTATGCCGGGCTGTTCTCCAACAATGACGAATTGGCGAACAGGCTGACGAGCGCCGGGCAGGCGACGCAGGAACGCGTGTGGCGGATGCCGCTCGGCACCGAATACGACAAGCTGATCGATTCGAAAAATGCCGACATGAAGAACATCGGCGGCCGCTATGGCGGTGCCATCATCGCGGCGCAGTTCCTGCAGCGATTCGTCAGGGATACACCCTGGGCGCATCTCGACATCGCCGGCACCGCGATGGGCGCGCCGTCCAGCGAGATCAACCAGTCATGGGCCTCCGGCTTCGGCGTCAGGCTGCTCGACCGGCTGGTTCGCGACAACTATGAGGAGTGAGGCCTTTCAAGGCGCGATCATGGCCGACGTCCTGTTCTACCACCTGACCGAATCGACTCTGGAGGATGCGTTGCCCGGCCTGCTCGAGCGCAGTGTCGATCGCGGTTGGCGCGCCGTGGTACAGACCGGCTCCGAAGAACGGCGCGACGCGCTGGACCAGCATCTTTGGACCTTCAGGGACGATTCCTTCCTGGCGCATGCGACGGACCGCGAATCCTATCTGGCCGAGCAGCCGATCCTTTTGACAACCAGCCATGACAATCCGAACGAGGCGCAGATACGCTTCCTGGTTGACGGCGCGGTGCCGCCGAAGCTTGCCGGTTACGAGCGCGCCGTGTTCCTGTTCGACGGCCACGATGCGGCCCAGCTCGAGGCGGCGCGCACGCACTGGAAGACGATGAAGGAAGCCGGCCACGCAGTCACCTACTGGCAGCAGACCTCAGACCGGCGCTGGGAACGCAAGGCGTAGCAAAGCCTGCCGCCTGGGCGATCAGCAACCTGGGGGTGCTACAACTGAAGTCGTTCAGCCAAGTCAATGAAGTCGCTGGCCACCAGGTCCCAGGCTTGATCAGGGTGCAGATCCGTGGTCTGCGCCACCCCGTGCTCGGTCGGACGCGGGACAAAGGCTGTTCGCAATCCGCATGCCCGAGCCGCTGCAAGGTCGCCATTGTGGGCGGCCACAAGACAGATCTCATCCGGCTTCATTGACAGCACGTCAGCGGTGCGAAGATAGGCTTCCGGCGCAGGCTTGTAGGCTTGCACGACTTCGGCGCCGAGGATCGCATCCCAGGGGATGCGACTCCGCTTCGCCATGTTGAGCATGAGGACGATGTTGCCGTTCGAGAGCGGCGCGATGATATAGCGGGCCCTGAGCCGTGTAAGGCCGGCCACCACGTCCGGCCATGGCTCCAATCGGTGCCATGCCAAGTTCAGTTCGTCCAGCTCGGACGCCGGCACCGAAGCCGGGTCGATCCCGAATTCTTGCAAAATGGCTTCCAGATTCTCCCGATGCAGCACGTCGAGCCGTGTAAAGGGCCGCCGGCCGCTGCGCACCTCCTCCATCGCTGGAGAGTAACGGCGACGCCACGCATCCGCGAAAGCGGTAGGGATAGCGGATCCTGCTCCATGCCGCTTCAGGAACGGCTCAGCATCGCGCGCCACGCCGCTGCGCCAATCGACGACAGTGCCGAACACGTCGAATACCAACGCACGTACGCGATCCAATGCCATCACATTCGGCTCCTCGATCCCCACTATTTTTCCTTCGTCGCCTGCCTCGTTTTCCCCTTTTCACGGCCTTGCCAATTTGCTCGGCGATGCGGTCGGGCTTACGCGCGATGACGGCTGTGCCAATTAGATTGCAAAATAGACAAAGGGCACTGTCACCGATATTCCAGTGGCCTGGGCGCCGGCAACAACCCGGTACCGGCATGAGCGGAAGGGTGGCGGGCGCCACCATCGCGCCCCCCTCCTTCATTCGTTTGCCTTGAGCCAGATCTTTTGCGGACCGTGACCCTTGAAGGGGTATTGTGGATCACTCGGATCGTAAACGAGTGAGGGCCCGCCGGCGTCGAGGGGCGGGCACCAACGAAAACTGAACCCGTCGCTTCTCAACGAGAGTTCAAGATCGCAGCCTCCAAATGCGAGGCCGACCCGGCGTCCCATTACCTTTTGATCACGCTGAAAGTACTCCCAAATCATCTTCTGGGCTCGGTCGCTGGGCATCGCCGCGTCCGTGAACTCCAAGTACATCGTCCAGGTCTCCGGTCTGATAAGGAGGCTCCTAATCGCATCCTCTCCAGGAGAATTATCGGCTCCGAAAGCGGAAACGGATAGTAGGACGATTGCCAAGGCGGATCGGATTGCCCGCATCATGGAGACCCCGTTAAGCACCATCTGTGCCTTGTTGTAGTGCAGTCAGGGAGGCAAATCAGCAAAATGTCCAATTATGGCCTGATCTCGGAAATGCCGGCTGTCCGGTTTTGCTGTTGATGGCGTCTAATTACTGATCGCGGTAGGACGCCCATTGCTGAGCGTCCCTACCGCGATCCGTAATTCGTAATTCCGCGAAGCTCTGGACAATTGCGAAAGGCGAGCTGCACCACTATTCCAGAATGACGACGGCCTCCACCTCGAAGAGCATGGGGTCAATTGCAAGCTTGGGGACGGGAATCAGGGTCTGCGCCGGCAGCGCTTCACCGAACATTTTTTTGACGTTCTTGGTCAACACCTCAAGCTTGGACATATCGTGATCGACCACGAAGACGGTGAGCTTGGCGACCTGATCCGGCCTCGCACCGAGCGCATCGAGGGCGGTGCGCAAATTTGTGTAGGCCTGCTCAACCTGGACAGCGAAGTCGGGCGACAAGGCTCCCGTGCTGTCTTGGCCGCCCTGTCCGGAGATGTAGGCCACCCGGGCTCCGCGCGGCGTGATCACCGCCGTGCTGTAGCCATTTGGCGACGGGTCGTAGAGGTTTTGTGGATTGACGATGGTCAGCTTGAGATCCTTCTCATTGGCTGTCGTGGCAGTGGGAACTCCCATGGTCATGATGATTAGCCCTTCGATAAGCAGAGGCTTGATTGCGCGTGACATGATTTTCTCTTGGCTATGCGAGCAACGTGCCTCGCGGCCGGCATTATTGAACTTTAACCGTATCGCCCATACGATGACTCGTGCGACGTACGAGTCATCGTATGGTACGCCGTACGAGTCAATCGTTCAGATCGACATTCGTTCGCGTTGCCGGTCAAAATCGACGTTCTGAACAGCGAGGAAGACGGATGGCGACCAAACGCAGCGGCCGGAGCAAACGAGGGATAAATGAGCGGCTCCAGCCCTTGCAGGAGCCGCGCAGTGAACCGCCGCTCTCTCGGGAACGTATCGTGGCGACCGCGGTGGAACTGCTTGACGCTCAAGGAGTCGACGGATTGACGATGCGTCGGCTGGCCGATCGCCTCGGCTCGGGCGTGATGAGCCTATATTGGCACGTCGACAACAAAGAGGATGTCTTTGATCTGGCGCTCGACTCGGTGCTTGAATATCGCGGACCGCCGCAAATAGCTCAAGACTGGCGCGGAGAAGTCGTTCATGTGCTCGAAGACTGGCGCGCCAGCATGCTGCGCCACCCTTGGTCGGCGACGCTGTTGCCGCGCCGGGCACTCGGCCCGAACATCCTCGGTCGCTTGGAACTGCTGAGCAAGACGTTGTCCAGAGCCGGCGTTGCGGACGCAGATGTGAACGTTGCGATATGGTCGCTCTGGAACTATGTGATGGGCGCCACCATCACCCGGGCGAGCTTCGACCTCTCGGACGACGACAGGGCCGCTGCGCAGCAGCGCCTTACACGTCTCAGCGAACGTTATCCGACAATCGAACGCTCTCGTCTGCTGTTGGACAATGATTGGGACGGCGCTTTCAGGAATGGCCTCGGCTTCCTGCTCGATGGCCTCTCTCCAAAATGAGGCTGAACGTTTGGTTGAAAGCGACTGTCGCAAAATCGCTGATTAAAATCACAGTTTTGCAGCTGATTTTTGCAAGGTCGCAGAAGACGCGGCAACGTCCAAGGTTCCGCAATGGGTGTGAGCCGAAATGCAACCTCTGCACTGCCGAGGCCACTTGACGAAAGGCCGGTGGCGCGCAAAACTGCTAAGATGTCAGACCAATTTTGGGCGTAGGTACCCATGCGTATGCGCGGCGAACTGCCCGGGGCACCTGCCACGCGTGCGGCAATCGCCACGCTTCCGCCGTTGGACCGCGGCAAACAAGTCATGGAAGCGCTGGCAGACTATGTCGAGCGCGCTGCGCTGAAGAGCGGTGACCGGCTTCCAACCGAACGCGAATTGATGGCCGCGCTTTCCGTGGGGCGTTCGACAATTCGCGAGGCGATGGGGCGTTTCGAAGCGCTCGGCGTCACCGAGACCCGCAAAGGCAGCGGCACCTATCTGCTCAAGCCGATATCCGCCGGCACGATCCATTTGCCGCTGTCGCTCAATGCGGCTGAGCTGCGCGACGGTCTCTTGCACACCCTCGAGGTGCGCCGCGGCATCGAGGCCGAGGCAAGCATGGTTGCGGCACGGCGGCGGACAGTCGACGATCTGCGGACGACGAGGAAAAACTCATCGAGATGGAGCGCGTCCATCTCGCCACCGGCACGTCGGGGCCGGAAGACCTGGCCTTTCACCTGGCGGTCTACGATGCCACGCACAATCCGCTTTTCCGGCAGCTCCTGGGGCAGATGCGCGAAGCGTTTGAGCGCTTCTGGGACCATCCTTTCGACCGGCAGGATTTCGCGCGGCGATCGTTCCCGTATCACCGTGAGCTGTTCGATGCCATCGTCGCCGGGGACGCGGAGCTGGCGCGCGGAAAAACGCTGAAGATCCTCGAGATCGTGGAACAGGATATCGAGGAAATGTCGAAATGAACGGCCAGGATTTTTTCGACCAGGCCTCGCTGATCGCCGCCCATGACGAGGGCAACGCCTTCGATGCCGTCGTCCCGCCGATCGTGCAGACCTCGCTCTTCACCTTCTCGAATTATGACGAGATGCTCGAAACATACCGCGGCGAAAAAGTGCGGCCGACCTACACGCGCGGGCTGAACCCGACCGTGCGTATGTTCGAGGAAATGCTGGCGAAGCTGGAGGGCGCCGAGGACGCGATCGGTTTTGCAAGCGGCATGTCCGCCATCTCATCGGCAGTGCTGAGCTTCGTCGAACCGGGCGACCGCATTGTCGCGGTCAGGCATATCTACCCGGACGCGTTCAGACTGTTCGGGACGTTGCTCGCGCGCATGCGCATCGAGGTGACCTATGTCGACGGGCGCGACGAGGCGGCTGTCGCGAGCGCCCTGCCTGGCGCCAGGCTGTTCTATATGGAAAGCCCGACCAGCTGGGTCATGGAAACGCATGACATCGGCGCGCTCGCTGCGCTGGCAAAGTCCCGCGGCATCCCGACCATCATCGATAACAGCTGGGCCAGCCCGGTCTTTCAGCGGCCACTGTCGCTCGGCGTCGACGTTGTGGTCCACTCCGCATCCAAGTACCTGGGCGGCCACAGCGACGTGGTGGCCGGCGTGGTCGCGGGCTCGAAGGAATTGATCGGCCGCATCCGCGGCGAAGCCTATCCATATCTCGGCGGCAAGCTGTCGCCATTCGATGCCTGGCTCTTGATTCGCGGCTTGCGCACACTGCCGATTCGGATGCGCGCTCATCAGGCCTCCGGCCTCGAAATCGCACGGCGCCTGCGGGATCATCCAATCGTTGAGAGGGTCTGCCATCCAGGGTTGGCCAACCTGCTTCCCGCGGGGCTCACCGGCACGTCGGGCCTGTTCTCATTTGTCTTCCGCGACGGCATCGACATCCGCACCTTTGCCGACCGCCTCAAGCTGTTCAAGCTGGGCGTGTCGTGGGGCGGCCACGAAAGCCTCATCGTGCCCGGCGAGGTCGTGCTGCAGCAGAAGGCCCAACCCAATTCCGCGATGGCGTTCGGCGTCCATCCGCGGTCCGTGCGTCTCCATGTCGGCCTCGAGGGAACCGAGGCGCTGTGGAGTGACCTGGAAACGGCGATCGACGCCGCTTCCGAAGAAAAGACCTGAAGCAACCAGACAAGAAGGGAACGGAAAATGAAGAAGCTTCTTATCGCCGCATTCGCCACCGTACTGATGTCGGGTGCTGCACTCGCCGACACGACGCTGAAGCTCGTGGAGGTGATCACCAGCCCCGAGCGCACCGAAACCCTGAAGTCGATCGTCGCCAAGTTCGAGGCGGCCAACCCGGGCACCAAGGTCGAGGTGATCTCGCTGCCTTGGGGCGAGGCGTTCCAGAAATTCGCGACCATGGTGTCTGCCGGCGAAATCCCCGACGTCATAGAGATGCCGGACACCTGGCTGTCGCTCTATGCCAACAACGGCCTTCTCGAAAGCCTCGAACCCTATCTTGCCAAATGGGAGCACACCTCGGGCCTCACCGATCGCGCGCTCGAACTCGGCCGCGACGTGAACAACACCGCCTACATGCTGCCCTACGGCTTCTATCTGCGGGCGATGTTCTACAACAAGAAGCTGTTCAAGGAGGCTGGTGTCACCGAGCCGCCCAAGACGATGGACGAGTTCGTGGCGGCATCGGAGAAAGTATCCAAGCTTCCAGGCAAATATGGCTACTGCCTGCGCGGCGGGCCGGGTGGCCTCAACGGCTGGATCATGTTCGGCGCAACCATGGCCGGCTCCAACGAGTTCTTCAATGAGGACGGCACCTCGACCATGAACAGCGAGGGCTGGGTCAAGGGACTGACCTGGATCGTCGATCTGTACAAGAAGGGATTGGCGCCGAAGGACAGCGTCAACTGGGGTTTTAACGAAATCGTCGCCGGATTCTACACCGGCACCTGCGCAATGCTTGATCAGGATCCAGACGCGCTGATCGCGATAGCCGAGCGGATGAAGCCGGAAGACTACGGCGTCACGACCATGCCGAAGGGGCCGAGCGGCAAGACGTTCCCGACCATCGGCTATGCCGGTTGGTCGATGATGGCGGCCAGCCAGAACAAGGACCTCTCCTGGAAGCTGATCGAAACGCTCGAAGGGCCCGAGGGCAATGTCGAGTGGAACAAGCGCACCGGAGCGCTGCCGGTCCACAAGTCGGCCGAAAAGGATCCCTTCTACGCAAGCGAGCAGTTCAAGGGCTGGTTCGCTGAACTCGAGGACAAGGATGCGGTGCCAACGGTTATGCCGACCTATCTCGAGGAGTTCGCCTTCTTCAAGGACTCGATGGTCATCAAGACCAGTCAACAGGCACTGCTTGGCGATATCACGCCAGAGGAAATGGCCAACCAGTGGGCCGACTATCTGACCAAGGCGCAGCAAAAATACCTGGCCAAGAAATAAACGGCGGACGCCAGGCGTCGGAGCCGCCCATCGCGGGTGGCTCCGATACGTCTCGTCCATGGTCAATTGGAAGGAGGGTCGGTTGGAAGGATGGTCGATTGGACGGATGGCCAATTGGAGCGAAAGCGTTAGCTGATGGTCTTTGACGCCACCGCCGGGTTCCCGGAATCGCGCCGCCGGTCGCTGGTCGACCGGATCACGCGCCATGCCGAGCCATATCTTTACACCGCCCCGGCGCTGATTCTGATCGTCACCATCATGCTGGCGCCGCTGGTATTAGGCCTGTCCTACGCCTTCCGCGACGTGCACTTGCTCAACCCCTTCTCCGGCGGCTATGTCGGGCTCGATCATTTTCGCACCCTTTATGACGACGACAATTTCTATCGGGCGCTGCGCAACACGCTGTGGTGGACCGGCGCGTCCGTCTTGCTGCAATTCGTGTTCGGCCTGATCCTGGCGCTGTTGCTCGACCGGCCGTTCGCCGGCCGCGCCATAGCGCAGGCGCTGGTGTTCCTGCCCTGGGCGGTACCGACTTTCCTCACCGGGCTCAACTGGGCGTGGCTGTTCAACCCCGTCATCGGACCGCTGCCGCACTGGCTTTATGCGCTCGGCCTCATGAATGAACCGGCCAACATCCTTTCCAATCCGCAGCTTGCCATGTGGGGACCGATCATCGCCAACGTCTGGTGGGGCATTCCCTTCTTCGCCATCACGCTGCTGGCCGCGCTCCAGGCCATCCCGCGCGACCTCTACGAGGCGGCGGCGATCGACGGCGCCGGGGCATTCAGGCGGTTCACGTCGATCACCTTGCCGTTCCTTGCGCCGACCATTGCGATCACCGTGCTGTTGCGCACCGTTTGGATCTCGAACTTCGCCGACCTGATCATCGTCATGACCAGCGGCGGGCCAGCCGACCGCACGCAGATCGTCGCGAGCTACATCTTCACGCAAGCCTTCAGGGCCTTGGATTTCGGCTATGCCTCGGCCATTGCGCTGGTGCTGCTCGTCCTGTTGCTCGCCTATTCGATGCTGATCGTCATGCTGCGGCAAGTCCTGATGGATCGGGCCTGATCGGGATGACCAGATGAACAGCTATTCGACCTTCGGCACCGCGCTGCACCGCCTGGCGATCCTCTGCTACGTCCTCTTTGCACTGTTCCCGCTGTTCTGGCTGTTGAAAGTATCGGTCACGCCGAACGACCTGCTCTATTCCGAGGGCGTGCGCATGTGGCCGTCACGGATGAGCTTTGAACATTTCCGCTTCGTGCTGGCCCACAGCGCATTCCCGGTCTTCTTCAGGAACAGCATGATCGTTGCCGGCGCGACGGCCGTGATCGTGACGCTGCTTGCGTCTCTCTCCGGCTATGCGCTGTCGCGCTTCACCTTCCGCGGCAAATACTGGCTGGTCGCGCTGATGCTGCTCACCCAGATGTTTCCATTGGTGATGCTGGTCGCGCCGATCTTCAAGATGCTCTCGCCGCTCGGGCTGACCAACAGCCTGACCGGGCTGGTGGTCGTCTACACCGCCTTCAACATCCCCTTCGCGACGTTCCTGATGCAGTCGTTTTTCGACGGCATTCCCAAGGAGTTGGAGGAGGCGGCCAAGATCGATGGCGCCACGCAGTTCATGGCGTTTCGCCAGATCGTCCTGCCGCTGACGCTGCCCGGCATTGCGGCGACGCTTGGTTTTGTATTCACCGCCGCATGGAGCGAACTGCTGTTCGCGCTGATGCTGATTTCGGGCAACAGCGCCGCCACGTTTCCGGTCGGTCTGCTCACCTTCGTGTCGAAGTTTTCGGTCGATTTCGGGCAGATGATGGCAGCCGGCGTGCTGGCGCTGGTCCCGGCCTGCCTCTTCTTCCTGTTCATCCAGCGCTATCTGGTCCAGGGCCTGACGGCCGGCGCGGTCAAGGGCTGAGTGAGGTTCAATGGCATCGATCGACATCCGCAACGTCCGCAAGAATTTCGGCGTCGTCTCCGTGCTGCATGGCGTCGACCTGTCGATAGAGAACGGCGAGTTCGTGGTGCTGGTGGGGCCGTCGGGCTGCGGCAAGAGCACGCTGCTGCGCATGATCGCCGGGCTCGAGGAGGTGACCGAAGGTGAGATCCGGATCGACGGCATGCGCGTCAATGAGCGGGCGCCCAAGGACCGCGACATCGCCATGGTATTCCAGTCCTACGCGCTCTATCCGCACATGAATGTCGCCGAGAACATGAGCTACGGCCTGCGCATCCGGAAGGCTGCCCGCGAGAAGATCACGGCCGCCGTCAGCAATGCAGCCAGGAAGCTCGAACTGCAGCCGCTGCTTGCGCGGCGGCCGAAGGCACTGTCGGGCGGTCAGCGCCAGCGCGTGGCGATGGGCCGCGCGATCGTGCGACAGCCCAAGGCATTCCTGTTCGACGAGCCGCTGTCCAATCTCGATGCGCGCTTGCGTGAGCAGATGCGGGCAGAGATCAAGAAGCTGCACCGCGATCTCGGCGCGACCTCGATCTATGTCACTCACGACCAGATCGAGGCGATGACACTGGCCGACCGGATCGTCGCCATGCATGAGGGCGTGGTGCAGCAGGTCGGTAGTCCGCTGGAGCTTTACGACCGCCCTGCCAACCTGTTCGTCGCCGGCTTCATCGGATCGCCGGCGATGAATTTTCTGTCGGCGCGCTATGAGGTCGGCGCAGGCACGGCCGGCGCACGATTGCCTGACGGAACGCTGATTGGGCTTTCGTCAGCCTATCAACTCGAGGAGGGCGCGGCGGTGACGCTCGGCATCCGGCCGGAGCATGTCGAGATGTCGCCGGCATCGGAGAGCAGCCTGAGGGCGACGGTCGACTTGATCGAGCCGACCGGCTTCGGCATCATCCTGCATCTCGGCCTGCATGGCCTGCCATTCAACGTCTTCACGCTGGACAGGGCGGCGCTGACGGCTGGCCCGACGGTGACGGTGGCTTTCCCGCCGCAACATCTGCATTTGTTCGACGAGACTGGAATGCGCGCATTGGAATCGAGCCTCCAGAAGGGGAAGGGCTGATCCTCCTTATCGGGCGCTCAGATCATTCGGATTCTGTTCCCACCTTTGGGTCCGATGCTATTGTCTATCTTGGCACGGCCGAATTCGATACGACATTTGATCTCGGCCTCGACATGGCTCCTGGGACGAGATGGAACGCGCCCGCGCGGCGCTAATGCTAATATCCGGCAAGGTAGTCGAGCGCATGCGCTTTCTGTTTCTTCTGATCCTGCTCGCCGGCATCAGCATCGGCGTCGTCTATCCCTGGGCGATGACCAATTTCTCCGGCCGTGAGATCGGCACCTGGCGGGTTTACGAACAGGGCCGGTTCATGCCGGTGACGGTGCCGCTGGCCGCTCGCGACGCGCCGGTGCGGGTGCTGGTCGACCTCACCGCGAGAACCGAACGTATCGTCGTCTCGCAACAGCGCACCGTGCTGACGCTGACCGCCGCCACCGGCGGCAGGACCGTGCTCGCCTCGGCGCTGCAATTCAACCATTCGGAAAATCCGCGCCAGGTCAGCCCGCAACTGCCGGACAAGATCTTTCGCGACGAAGCCGGCCTGATCGCGAAGGTCAGCCCCGGCCCGTACCTCTTCACCATCGGCCCGGGCGACGCCGAAGGCATCGAGATGCGGGCGGTGGACCTCGTGCTGCGTTCCGGCGTCGGCGAGATCGATCGCCGGGCGCGGCCGGTCGGCTTCTCGCTGATAGCGGCCGGCCTGATCGGGATGCTGTTGGCGTTGTGTTTCGGCGGCCGCCGGCCGCAAAATCCGAACTCGCAGCCGCCACCGCCACGCTGGGGCAGGGGCTCGAACTAGATCGTGAATTACCGCCACGCCTATCACGCCGGAAACTTCGCCGATGTCGTCAAGCATGTCGTGCTGAGCCGGCTCGTCGAATATCTGAAGCAGAAGGACAAGGCCTTTCGCGTCATCGACACCCATGCCGGCATCGGCCGCTACGACCTATCGTCGACTGAAGCGCAAAAGACCGGCGAATGGCAAGGCGGCATCGGCCGACTGGTCGATGCCGCGCTTGACGCGCCGGCGGCAGCACTGCTGGCGCCTTATCTGGAAGCCGTTCGTTCGCTCAATCCTGAAGGCGGCGTGAAAAAGTATCCGGGCTCGCCGCTGATCGCGCGTCATCTCATGCGCAAGCAGGATCGGCTGTCGGCGGTCGAATTGCATCGCCAAGACGCCGCGAAGCTGAGGGCGCTATTCGCTGGCGATTTCCAGACCCGGGTGATCGAGCTCGACGGCTGGCTGGCACTCGGCGCGCATCTGCCGCCGAAGGAAAAGCGCGGCCTTGTACTCGTCGATCCGCCCTTCGAGGAGCAGGGCGAGTTCGACCGCCTCGTCGACGGGCTGCGCAAAGCCCACAAGCGCTGGCCCGGCGGCGTCTATGCGTTGTGGTATCCGGTCAAGGACCGCAAGGCGGTCGCCGCCTTCCGCAAGGCGCTGGCGCAGTCAGGTGTCCCGAAGCTGCTCGACATCGGCTTCGAGATCAGGCCGCCAACGGCCGAGCCCAGCCTTGACGGCAGCGGCATGGTGGTGGTCAACCCGCCGTTCACGCTGGAAGGCGAATTGCGCACGCTGCTGGCGGCTTTGCACAATTTGCTTGTCGTTGAAAAACCGGCGCACTGGACGCTGGAATGGCTGGCGGCGTAGGCGGCAGAGCTATCCGCGCGCCTGTCCTGGTTGAAGGCGATTTCGAACTAGGAAACCATTGTCGCTACAACCGCTTGACCGCGCGCAAGCGAATCCGCACAGTGCGCGCAGTCGACCATAAGAGGCTGCCATGACTCGCTTCGCCCAATCCGCCCTTGCCGCACTGATCGCGCTTTGCACGCCGCTCGGCACGTCCCTCGCTGTCATCCAGCCAGCAAAGGCGGCCGACCTTGCCGTCGTCTATACCGAAGAAGACAGCGGCGTTTGCGGTGAGGCCTGGGTGCTGAACAAGATCACCAACCGCTTCTCCTACCAGGTGCACCACGTGCCGAATCTGCCCGACGTCGAGATTGTCGATTTCCAGGGCATCCACCAGCATCGCTATCTGCCAGCCAACGAAACCTGGCCGATCGGCCGCCGCTATTGCGGCGCCACCGTCAGCCTGTCCGACGGCCACGCCCGCACCATCTGGTATCTGATCGAGGAAGGGCAGGGCTTTGCCTCGATCGGCGACAATGTCGAATTCTGCGTCGCGGGCTTCGACCGCTGGATGGTCTACAACGGCCGCTGCCGCGTCCTGCGCTGATTGCGTTTGCCGGGCTGCTCCGCCTCATCGAGGATGGCGCGAAGGAAAGCGGCGTGACCGCGAAAGGCGCGCCGTCCGATTGACGTCGCCCTGACCCGCGTCTGCGGTCGACGTCCGACAAACAGCTTCTCGACATCGACATAGCCCGCTGTGGCAAGCGTATCGATATGCGAGCCGAGATTGCCGTCGGTCGCATTGACGATGAGCTTCAATCGGGTGAATTCCAGCGCTTCGCGCCGTTCCAGAGAATTCAGCGCCGCCATGATCCTGAGCCGCACGCTCTGGTGGATGATTTCGTCGGCAGCCATTATCGGACCTGCTGTGGTGTCCGGCGTTCAGTCTCACTGATCTGGGACAGCGCCGCCCGATATTGCGCGAATGACATGCGCTTTCCAGATGATTCAGAATACTCTGCCAAATAGAGTAATCTGTCAACCGCGAACAAATCATGGCAGCGGAATTGCCGCGCTTTGCTTTTGCAGCTTGTGTAGATCGCCTGCTAGAACAAGAAGATGAGATCGATGAAGCAGCCGTCATGGTGGTGTCGGTCGACGATCAACGAACAAAAAAGGCTTGCTAAGCTTCAGCGCCTTGAAGTGGGATTGGTTCCGGCAATGCGCGCAGAATGTCTGTCGCAAACGGTCGGCAAAGCTCGAAGAGCAGCGCCGGCATTTTGCGAAATCAGCACGAGCGTAGTGTCGCGTGTAACCGAAACTTAAACTTCGAAAATCATGCTGATGCTTCGCTGGCTAGACAAGCGCGAGTCAGATATGCATTACGCGCCGGGTCATTAACGGCCGTCGGCACAACTAAGGGGCATGATATGGCTAAACAGTCATCCAAAGCGCCGGCATCCAAGTCACCGGCAAAGCAGGCACCGGCAAAGAAAGCACCAGTAAAGGCAGTGGCGGCAAAGGCCGCAGCCGCTGTGAAGAAAGCAGCACCTGCTGCCAAGCCGAAGGCCGCCGCGGCCAAGGCAAAAGCAGCGCCCGCCAAGAAGCCGGCTGCGAAGGCTGCGGCAAAACCGGCAGTGAAGAAAGCAGCACCGGCCAAGGCTGCGCCCGCCAAGGCAAAAGCAGCGGCGGCCAAGAAGCCGGCTGCAAAGGCCGCGGCCAAGCCGGCAGCGAAGAAAGCTGCGCCTGCCAAGACTGCGCCTGCCAAGACTGCACCGGCCAAGAAGGCTGCGCCGGCAAAGAAAGCGGCTGCAGCGAAGTCTTCGGTAGCGGTGAAGAAAACAGCGCCTGCGGCCAAACCAAAGGCGAAGGCCGCGACCGCGAAGGCCAAGAAGTAATCGCGCTTCTTCGCTCGCGGAGGACAGTGCTGAGGACGGTTGGGGGCGGGTGCCGGATAGGCGCCTCGCTCGCAGAGTCAGTGCTCGGGCAGCAACAGAGGCGGAGGGAAGACAGCTTTTCGCAGCTCCCAGGACTTCGCCTTATGGCGAAGTCCGGTGGGGCATTTCTCTGTGCCCGGAGAGAAATTCTTGGTGCAAGACCGAGTTGGCTCGGTTTCGAACCCGTCTGACCTGTTCAGATGCTCTCAGGCTGGAACTGTACCGCTCATCTGCCTGCGGATCATGGAAGAGGACGGTCGTTCGCCGTGGCGCCCGGTTTTTCCGCCTGTGGGCTGTTGATCATGTCGGGATGTCCGGCCAACAGTGTCGCGGAAATGGATCACACGCAAATTCAAAGTGCTACAGTGTCCTTTGCGCGTCCATGCTCTGTACTCGGCAAACAGGAACCCGATCATGCCCAGACTGCTCTACGCGTCCACGTCACCCTATAGTTCCAAAGTGCGCATGGCCGCGCTTTATGCCGGCATCGCCGTCGAGCTCGTGCCGATAAAAACAGAAGACAAACCGGCTGATCTGATCGACGCCAATCCACTCGGCAAGATCCCGGTGCTGGTGCTCGACGACGGCCGCTCGATCCACGATAGCCGCGCCATTACCCAGCATCTCAACCGCATGTCGAAGAACGCGCTGTTTCCGCGCAATCCCGACAAGCGCCTCGAGGCGGAAGTGCTTGAGGCACTGGCCGACGGCATCTGCGACTGCGCGCTGTCGATGGTCTATGAGCGGCGCACGCGCCCCGAGGACATGGTCTACCAGCCGTGGCTCGACCGCCAGTGGGCCAAGATCACCAGCGCGCTCGACCTGCTCAACGCCAATCCGCCTAAGCTGCCAAAGAAGATCACCGCCGGCCAGCTGGCGCTGCGCGCCTGCCTTGGCTATCTCTCACTGCGCTTTGCCGGAAAATGGGAAAAGGGCCGCAGCAGGCTGGTCCGATGGGCAACGCGATTTGACGAGAAGTTTCCCGAGCTGAAACCCTGCGTCCCGGCGTGAGCGGCAGCCAGAGAAGGGGTCATAAAAAAAGCCGGGCACGAGGCCCGGCTTTTTCGTGTCGTGGCTTGGACGATTTTAGAACTTCATACCGACGCCGAAGGTGACGCGGTTGTCGGTCGACTTGACCTTGCCGATACCGTCAAAGTCCTTGTCGCCGAAGTCGGTGTAGCGATACTCGACACGGCCGAACACATTGTCGGTGATCTTGATGTCGGTACCGACGCCGGCCGTCCAGCCGAGCATGGTGTTTTCGTCGCTGGCGCCGGCCGCTTCGATCTCCTGGTTCTTGAGCGCGCCACCGGCGGTGCCGTAGAGCAGGATTTCCGGGGTGACGGCGTAGCCGAGGCGGGCGCGCAGCGAGCCTTCGAAGCCGCCCTTGGCCTCAACGCCGCCATCGTCGCCCTCGATGCCGCTATAGCCGATATCGGCTTCAGCACCGTAGACGAAGTTCTCTTGCTGCCACTGATAGCCGCCGAAGACGCCGCCGACAAAACCATCGGTGTCGACGTCAGTGCCGATATCCTCGGCATCGGCGTGACCGCTGAAGCCGTAGCCGACGCTCACACCGGCATAGGGACCGGCCCAGGAAGCGACCGGAAGTTCGGCGATCGGGGCGGGGGCCGGCGGCTCTTCCGCGATGACGTCAGCAGCATAGGCGGTTCCGCCGAGGGCGAAGAGCCCGAACGCCACCGCCAGCGGTCGCGCAAATTTAAGATTGGCTTGCATTGTTCTTTACTCCTTAAGCCACAGGCACAGGCTTGCTTTTCACAAGCGCCCTCAACCCGCCGGGGGAAAAACGGGTCTGGCGCTCAACGGTTCCGAATGTCGTGTCAAAATACGGCTGAAGCGAACCTGAACTTGGGTCATTACCTGGCACGAATAAGGCTGAACTTTGACGTTGCATCTGCGCAACAGATGGTGTCAGGAGGCTTAGCCGTGCCGCGCTGAACGACGCTTGGAGCAAGGGGTCCGTAGTCCTATATTGCGGCTGGCAGGCCGAGTCCCGGCCACAGTCGAAAGACTGATCCGGCCGCTTTGCCACAATGCTGCCCAAGGTCCGAACGGCATTTAACGCTTCGCCGGCCATATTTTGCCGGCTGGCTCAAAATCGAGCCCCATTGAGGATTGACAGGATGAGCAAGGCCGCTGGAACGGCGCTGGTGACGGGCGGGGGCCAGCGGATCGGCAAGGCGATCGTCGAGGATCTCGCCGCGAACGGTTTTGCCGTCGCCATCCATTGCAACCGCTCGCGGGCCGAGGCGGAAGCATTGGCCGCGCGGATCAACGGCGGTCATTTTGGCCAGGGTGGCCGGGCTGCTGTGGTCGCCGCTGACCTGACCGACATGGCCGCGGTCGAGGACCTCGTTGGCCGCGCCGAAGCCGCGCTCGGGCCTGTTACACTGCTGGTCAACAATGCGTCGCTGTTCGTGGACGATACGGTTCAGGACGTCGACTGGCTTGCCTGGGACCGTCACTTCGCCATCCACGTGAAGGCGCCGGCATTTTTGGCGCAACAATTCGCCCGCGCGCTGCCGGAAGGCGAGGAAGGGCTGATCGTCAATATGATCGACCAGCGCGTCTGGCGCCCGACGCCCCGCTATTTCTCCTATGCGCTGTCGAAATCGACATTGTGGACGCAGACGCAGATGATGGCGCAGGCGCTAGCACCCCGCATTCGCGTCAATGCCATCGGTCCCGGCCCGACGCTGAAGAGCGCGCGTCAGCAAGACAGCGACTTTGCCGCGCAGGTCGACGGCCTGATCCTGAAGCGCGGCCCGGAATTGCCTGAATTCGGCGCCACCATCCGCTATCTCTGGGGCGCAAGCTCGGTCACCGGCCAGATGATCGCGCTCGACGGCGGCCAGCACCTTGCGTGGCAGACTCCCGATGTGACAGGCATTGTCGAATGAGTCCCATGGACCAGAAACCCAAACGTGTCGGCGCTGCCGTAGACCTGCCGCCCGATGTCGACCTCGAGGACGAGGTGGCGGAGGAGATCGTCGAACCGTCAACGCCCGGTCCCGGTGGCCCTGACGTCGCCTTCACCGCCATCGATTGGACGCCGCATGCCGGCGATGCCGACGGCATGGTCGGCGCCGAAGTCATCCAGACGCTGGTCAAACGGCTGCCCAACGCGCCCGGCGTCTACCGCATGATGAATGCCGCAGGCGACGTGCTCTATGTCGGCAAGGCGCGCAGCCTGAAGAAGCGGGTGACCAATTACGCACAAGGCCGCTTCCACACCAGCCGCATCGGCCGCATGGTGCGCGAGACGGCGACGATGGAGTTCGTCGTCACCCGCACCGAGATCGAAGCGCTGCTGCTGGAAGCAAATCTTATCAAGCGCTTGCGGCCGCGTTTCAATGTGCTGATGCGGGACGACAAGTCGTTTCCCTACATCCTTTTGACCGGCGATCATGTCTCGCCCGGCATCTACAAACATCGCGGCGCGCGCTCGCGCAAGGGCGACTATTTCGGCCCCTTCGCCTCGGCCGGCGCCGTCGGCCGCACCATCAACTCGCTGCAGCGCGCCTTCTTGCTCAGGAGTTGCACCAACTCCTTCTACGAGAACCGCACCCGGCCGTGCCTGCTGTTCCAGATCAAGCGATGCGCCGGCCCGTGCACCGGCGAAATCTCGCATAGTGACTATGCCAGGCTGGTCGCCGAGGCGAAGGACTTCCTGTCCGGCCGCAGCCAGAAGGTGAAGACCGACATCTCCGCCGCCATGCAGCAGGCCGCGGAGAATCTCGATTTCGAGCGCGCCGCAATCTATCGCGACCGGCTGGCGGCGTTGTCGCATGTGCAGAGCCATCAGGGCATCAACCCGCAGACCGTCGACGAGGCCGATGTCTTCGCCATCCATCAGGAAGGCGGCCAGGTCTGCATCCAGGTCTTCTTCTTCCGCACCGGCCAGAACTGGGGCAACCGCGCCTATTTCCCCAAGGCCGATCCGGCGATGGAGGCGGCCGAGGTGCTGGGCTCGTTCCTGGCGCAATTCTATGACGACAAGCCGACGCCGCGCGCCATCCTGTTGTCGCATGGCGTCGAGGACCAGGAATTGCTGGCTGAGGCGCTCTCCACCCGCGCGGGTCGCAAGGTGGCGATCTCGGTGCCGCAGCGCGGCGAGAAGAAGGATTTGACCGACAACGCCCTGCAGAATGCCCGTGAGGCGCTCGGCCGCCGGCTGGCCGAGACCTCGACGCAAGGGCGGTTGCTCACCGGTTTCGCCGAGACTTTCGGCCTGAAGAAACCGCCGGTGCGCATCGAGGTCTACGACAACTCCCACATCATGGGCACCAACGCCGTCGGCGCCATGGTGGTCGCCGGGCCGGAAGGCTTCGTGAAGAACCAGTACCGGAAATTCAACATCCGCTCGACCGAGATAACGCCGGGAGACGATTTCGGCATGATGCGCGAGGTGATGGAGCGGCGTTTCTCCCGCCTGCTGAAGGAACATGGCGATGTGCCGCGGAGCGAACTGGCGGCGGACGACATCCTGGCCGAACAGGGCGACGATATCGAGGATGCAGGCGGCTTCCCGGCCTGGCCAGACGTCATCCTCATCGATGGCGGCCAGGGCCAGATGACGGCGGTGCGACAAATCCTCGCCGACCTCGGCATCGAGGACCGTGTCCAGGCCATCGGCATCGCCAAGGGCCAGGACCGTGACGCCGGCCGTGAACGCTTCTTCGTCAGGGGCAAGCCACCGTTTTCGCTCCCCGTACGCGACCCCGTGCTCTATTTCGTTCAGCGGCTGCGCGACGAGGTCCACCGTTTCGCCATCGGCTCCCACCGCGCCCGCCGCAAGAAGGAGATGGTCAAGAGCCCGCTTGACGAGATCAGCGGCATCGGTCCCGGTCGCAAGCGCGCGCTGCTCATGCATTTCGGCACCGCCAAGGCGGTCAGCCGCGCCGCGATCGAGGATCTGGTCAAGGTCGATGGCATTTCCGAACAGGTCGCCAAGCTGGTCTACAACCATTTTCACGAGAGCTGATAATTCGGCTATTTTCGGCTGGTCCATCGACTATCATCTGTTGACCCCCCACATTCGCTTCTGATTTGAGTAGGCAGGTAGAAAGAGTTCCAAAGAAATGGCCCAGCGCGCATTCAACCTGCCCAACATGCTCACCTACGTCCGCATCCTCGCGGTGCCGCTGGTTGTGCTGTGTTTTTTTCTCGAAGGCCATCTGAAGTCGAGCGACTTCGCCCGCTGGTCGGCGCTGGTCATTTTCCTGCTTGCCTCGATCACCGATTATTTCGACGGCTATCTGGCGCGCGCCTGGCAGCAGACCTCGAATATCGGCAAGATGCTCGATCCGATCGCCGACAAGTTGCTGGTCGCCACATGCCTGCTGCTGCTGGCGGCCGATACCGATAGGCATGCCGGCATCGCCGGCTGGTCGCTGTGGGCGGCAATCATCATCCTGTGCCGCGAGATCCTGGTCTCGGGCCTGCGCGAATATCTGGCGGCGCTGAAGGTCTCGGTGCCGGTGACGCAGCTGGCGAAGTGGAAGACCACCATCCAGATGATCGCCATCGCCTTTCTGCTCGCGGGACCTGCCGGCGACAAGATCTTCCCGCTGACCACCCAGATCGGGCTTGTGCTGTTGTGGATCGCCGCGCTGGTGACGCTTTACACCGGCTACGACTATTTCCGTGCCGGCCTCAAGCACATCATGGACGAGTAGCATGTCGACGAGGCTCATCTATTTCGCCTGGGTGCGCGAGCGGATCGGCAAGCCGCAAGAGGACGTCGATTTGCCCGCCGGCATCGAGACGGTGGCCGACCTGCTGCGCTGGCTGAAATCGCGCGGCGAGGAGTACGAGCACGCGCTGCAATATCCTGACGTGATCCGCGTCGCCATCAACCAGGAACATGTCGAGCACCGCGAGAAGATATCAGGCGCGCGCGAGATCGCGCTGTTCCCGCCGATGACGGGTGGTTGAAATGCCCGGCGCGGTGGTGCCGACGGTGCGCATCCAGGCGGAGGATTTCGATGTCGCCGCCGAGATCGCCAGGATGACGCAAGGCCGCGCCGACATCGGCGCCGTGGTGACTTTCTCAGGTCTCTGCCGCGATGAAGCGGGCAGGCTCGCGGCACTCGAGCTCGAACATTATCCCGGCATGGCCGAGGCCGAGATCGGCCGCATCGCCGCCGAAGCGGTTCAGCGCTGGCCGCTGCAGGGGCTCACCGCCATCCATCGCCACGGCAGGATCGCGCCCGGTGAGAACATCGTGCTGGTGGTCGCGGCCTCCGCCCACCGCCAGGCGGCGTTCGAGGCGGCGAACTTCCTGATGGATTATCTAAAATCGCGCGCGCCGTTCTGGAAGAAGGAACACCACACCGACGGCTCGCAAGGCGGCTGGGTCGACGCCAAGGAGGCCGACGACGAGGCCGCAAGCCGCTGGAAGCAGGCCGTGCCGAAACGAAATTGATGCTTCGCGTCACCGCTGGAGGGCGAGGTTCACATCAACCCCGATCACCCCTCGGCCTCCCATCAGCCCCCGGGCCTTCCATCAGCCCTTGTCAGTGCCGATCCAGTGATCGAGCGCAATCCGGCCGGGTCCCCACGCCATGATGCCGAGCGCCATCGCCGCCCAGGTGATGTGCAGCGGCCAGCCGTCCGGCACGGTGAGTTGTATGACCAGCGTCATCACGAGCAGGCCGAATGCCGCCAGTCGTGTCGCCAGGCCGAGAACGAGAAGAATTGGCAGCAGGATTTCCGCCGATCCTGAGGCGAACGCCACCAGCCCAGGCGCGGGAAAATCGTAGGGGCCGCCGGGCAGATGCAGCTTGAGCTCCGAACTGAAAAGCAGCACGGCCACCTCGTTCAGCTGCAAAAACCCGTCCCATTTGTTGACGCCGGACCGCCAGAACGGGACAGCGAGGGCGCAGCGCAGGACGAGTTGCGTCAGCGACGGTGTGGCACTCGTGCGCAGCGCGGCATTCACCCTCTCGACGAGGGTGGCAGCCCCTCGCGGCTCGGTGCTGGCGTTCCATCCATGGTTCGTCATGCTCACCCCCCCTGGTCTGCCGCTGTGAAGGCGCCTGCTTGCAGCAGGCCGGCAATGTTGGCGGCAAGGTCGAATTCGGCAGTTTCCGCAAATGCTGCCGCGGCCGCCGCGCCGAGCGGCTCGCCCGCCATCAGACGATCCAGAAAAGCTGCGCCGCCGGGCGGCAGGTGGCGAACAAAGACTTCGAGTCCGGGCCGCGTGACCAGCGCATCTTCAGGGCCGTCCGCCTCGATCCGCCCGACGGGGCCGTCGCGCCGGTTCGCCGCAAAGATCGTCACGACCGGATAGCGCGAGCGAATGGCATGCGTTGCCGAGTGCCGTACGAACACGGTATCGGCCAGCCGTTCGGGCGGGATCGAGGCCAGTGCTACGCAAGCCAGCGGTTCCGCGTCGGCGGCATGATAGGCGTCGAGCCAGGCCCGCTCCAGGCGCGCCACGTCAGCCAGCCATGGCATCGGCCGCGCATAATCGTAGCGCTCGATGAAGTCGGGAAAGTCGCGGCCGTATTCGAACAGAAGCGGCGAAGTGGGTGGCGTTTCGCGGACATGGAAGCGCGCCATCGCCCGAAAGAAGTCCGGGCCGGTGATACGCAGCGTCGCTGGAAAGCTGGCGACCAGCGCATCGATCAGGCTGACCGTGACGTTGTTGCGGTAGACGGCGTATCGTTTGACTGCCGCCTTCCCGTTCGGCCCTGAGACGGCGTCAGGCGGGGCACGGTCAGGATCGAGCAAACCGGCGGTGAATGCCGTGGCATAGTCGAACCGGTGGCTAAGATCGCCCGACTGGAGCTCATCCTGCGGCATGGGCTTTTCCGAACACATGGTGGCTGTCGCCGTGATGGTAGAGAATCGCTTGGGCGGCGGCGGCCTCCGCCTTGAGCACCGGCCAGTCGGGAATGTTGCTGTCCCACTCGATCAGCGTCGGCAGCGGTCCGCATCGGCCGATGACGATATCGAAGAGCTTCCAGACCGCGTCGGCGACCGGACCGTCATGGCTGTCGATGAGCAGCAGGTCGCCTTCGTCATCCTCCTGCTCGGCGTGCCCGGCCAGATGGATTTCCCCGACATGATCGAGCGGGAAATCCGCGAGGTAGGAAACGGCTGAATAGCCGTGATTGGTGGCCGAAACGAAAACATTGTTGACGTCGAGCAGCAGGCCGCAACCGGTGCGCTGCACCAGCGCGCCGATGAAATCCGTCTCGCTCATCGTCGATTCCGCGAAAAGGACGTAGGTCGAGGGGTTCTCGAGCAGGATCGGGCGGCCGATCGTCTCCTGCATTTCATCGATGTGATCCGCCACGCGCGAAACCGTTGCCGGCGTATAGGGCAGGGGAAGCAGGTCGTTGTAATAGGTGGTGTCGTGGGTCGACCAGGCGAGATGCTCGGAAACGAGCGCCGGCTCATAGCGGTCGACGAGCGCCTTGAAGCGGCCGAGATGCACTTTGTCGAGCGGCCGCGGTCCGCCGATCGACATGCACACCCCGTGCAGCGAAACGGGATAGTCGCGGCGAATCCTGGTCAGCGCATCGTGCGGCGGACCGCCGGCGCCCATGTAGTTTTCGGCGTGGACCTCGAAGAAGCCGTCCTTTGGGCCGTCGCCAAGGATCGCGTGCAGATGCCCGTGCTTGAAACTGGTGCCGGCAAGGCCGGCGATCGGGTGCGCCGGAAAGCGCGAGGTTTTCGATGTGCGGGATGCCGGGGCCAGTCCGTTCATCTTCATCTCCGCTTTCCGGGCAGCTTGCATTGCTTAGGACGGGACGTCGCGGGTCAGCGCCGTGGGCGAGCCCTTGCGGTCGCCGGGCAGGTCCATCGTCGTACAGGTGCCGCCGTCGACGAACTTCCAGGCGTTGCCCTGGTAATCGACCGTCGAGGTGCCTTGGCAGGTGGTGCCTGGTCCTGCCGCGCAGTCGTTCTGCCCCTTCAGGGCGACGCCAAAGCACTTCTCCTTGCCGGCATCCATCGCTGCCTTGGCCTCTGCCTCGGACAGCGGCGCGGCCGTCGCAAAAGAAGCAAGGGCCGTGGCAACGGCGCCGGCCAGAAAGGCCGTGCTCACGGTTGATCTTGTTGACATGATTTCACCTCCGCTTGGGTTGTTGCGCGCGCCGTTCCTCAAGCGCGCATGGTTAGTTCGGTTCGGAGGTTCCCTGCGTTACATCTTTTTGGAACACGACTTCGTGATCGCATGGGGACCTGGCGTGAGCAATATTTCGCCTGTCACGCCAAGGAGGCCGACCACAGGGCAACGAGCCGCCGGAAGGCACCGCCGTGTGAACAGCCCGTGTGGGGCGCCACGGAACCACCGCAATCCTGCGAGACCTTCCGACCAGTTTGGCGCATTATGGGGAGCAGGATCATGCTGGGCAGGATCACCGAGTTCTTCATCTTCGGTGTCGTGCCGCTGGTCGGTATACTGGTGGTGCCTGAGCTGTCAGTCGCTGCCGAGAAGACCCTGAAGGGCGAGGTGATGTATCGCGAGCGCATCGCTCTGCCGCCGAAAGCCGTGCTTTCCGTGCAGCTTGCCGATGTCTCGCTGGCCGACGCGACGGCCGCTGTCATCGGCGAGCGCAAGGTGGCGCCGGCCGGCCAGGTGCCGATCAAGTTCGAGATCAGCTTTGATCCCCAGGTGATCCGGCCTCATATGACCTATGCGCTGCAGGCGCGCATCACCGTCGACGACAGGCTGTTGTTCATCTCCGATATGCGCCACCAGGTCGATCCACTGAGCGACGCGCCGCAGACCATCATGCTGAAGATGGTGACGTCGAGCGAGCAGCCGGCGTCGGCCCCGGTGGTCGGGCAGAGCTGGCTGATCGAGTATATCGACGGCATTGGTGTGATCGCCGAGCCGCAGGCGACGTTCAGGATCGACGAGGCCGGCAAGGCCGGAGGCAGCGGGCCTTGCAACGTCTACTTCGCCACCGCCAAAGTCGATGGTTCGACGATTGCCATCAGTGACATCGGTTCGACGTTCAAGGCCTGCGCGCCCGAGACTATGGCCGAGGAAAAGGCGCTGTTCGAGGCGCTGGCCAAGGCGGCATCGTATCACGTCGACGCCGGCAAGCTCATCATCGTCGACAAAGACGACCGCGTCATCCTGCGCTTCAACGCCGCGAGCTGATAACCGGTTTCGGTTTTTGAGCATCACGCGCAGTTGGCGGGTGTCGGCGCCCGGCGTCCGGTGCCGGATCGCCGCAACGAAAAAGGCCGGCATTGCGCCGGCCTTTCTGCATATGACGTGGTGACTTATCGGCTCAGCCGACGATCTCGGTGTCCGAGAACCAGTATTTGATCTCCTGCGCGGCGGTCTCCGGCGCGTCGGAGCCGTGCACGGAATTCTCGCCGATCGACAGCGCGTGCACTTTGCGGATGGTGCCTTCGGCGGCGTTGGCCGGGTTGGTGGCGCCCATCACGTCGCGGTTTTTGGCAATGGCGTTCTCGCCTTCCAGCACCTGCACGACCGTTGGGCCCGACGACATCGACTCGACCAGTTCGCCGAAGAACGGACGATCCTTGTGCACGGCATAAAAACCTTCCGCCTCGCGGCGGCTCATCCACACCCGGCGCGAGGCGACGACGCGCAGGCCGGCTTCTTCGAGTATCTGGGTAATGGCGCCGGTGAGATTGCGCCGGGTTGCGTCCGGCTTGATCATGGAAAAGGTGCGTTCGAGCGCCATGGGGTCGTCCTTGTGATGGAGGGTGGAATTCACGGTGGCGGGCTCTATACAAGCCGCCCGCCGGCTTGCCAAGGGGCTGGCGCTAATGCATGTCGCGCAAAAGTGCGCAGCGATTTTGCGATAACGACATGCATAAAAACAAGAACTTAAGCGCGTCTCCGACGTGCTTTAGCCGCGGCATAGCGTGTCGCCGTCAGCCAAAACCAATGTTGTCATAACTTCATCTCGATCGTCAGATTGGCCGTGTCGCCAGCCCGAAGGCCTTCGCGGACCCGCACCGCCGTCTTGATCGGCAACAGCAGGCTGCCGGATTTCTTGTCGGGAAACAGCGATGTTCGCCATCTGGTCTGGCCGATGACGGCTTCCACGCCAAGCGAGCCCCAGGGCCGTGCCATCCCCGCCATTGCCGACTTGATCCGTGCCCCAAGCTCCGGCGGCAGCGTCACGAAATGCCAGCCGCCCTTGCCTGGATAGACCCAGATCTCGGCCTGCACGTCGTAGCGAAACATCTTGTGCCCTTCCTCAGATCAAGGCCGTCACGGCTGGCTTTGCCATGGTGTCTTGTCGGCAACGCCGGCGACCGGCGAAATCAACCATGATATCCATTCTTCCCTGCAAAAGAGGATGGCAGCGTTGCCGTTGCCCTACCGCCTTGTCACCATCGAAGCGCGCCGGACTTCCCAGCCTTCCCGTTCCAGTTCCGGCACGCTGTGGTTCTCGCAGGGGCAGCCGACGCAGAAGTAACCGATCAGCGTCCACTCCGGCGGCGCGTCCAGGATCGTCGCCATTTCGGCCGGGTCGAGGATCGAGACCCAGCCCATGCCTATTCCTTCGGCGCGCGCCGCCAGCCAAAAAGTATGGATCGCCATCACCGCCGAATATTCGATGGTAGCGGGCATGGTCAGGCGGCCGAGCCCATGCCCCTGTTGCGTCCCGCGGTCGGCGAAGACCGCGAATTGACAAGGCGCCTCGTTCAGGCCGGCAAGCTTCAGGCGCGCGTAGAGCGCGGCGCGTTCGCCGCCGAACGATGCGAGCGCCTCCGCATTGCAGCGCTCGAAGCATGTCCTGACGGCGGCGCGGCATTCCGCACTCTCGACCATGACGAAACGCCAGGGCTGGCTCAGCCCGACCGAGGGCGCAATGCTGGCGAGGTCAAGCAGCCGTTCCAGCGCGCCTTCGGGGAGCGGTGTCGGCCTGAATCGCCTGACATCCCGCCGCCACAGCAAGAGATTGGCCAGATCGGCGCGAAAATCGTCCGGGAATTCCGGGTCTGAGGTCATGGTGCTCGTGCTGTCTTTGCTAGGGGAGTAGGGCAGTAAGGAAGTAGGAAGTAGGCAGTAGGGGAATAGGGCAGTAGGGCAGTGGGGCAGTAGGGGAGTAGGAATGCGCGCCGCCGCTACTTCCTTACTCCCCACTGCCCTACTGCCTTACTCCCCTATGCCGCGGCGGCAGCCGCCGCCACCGTGCGGCCGAGCCCATCATGCAGGTCGAGGCAGCGCTCGAACCACTGCGCCACCACATCGTTGTCGTCGAGCAACCGGTAGGGCGAGGCGATGCGCGCCCATTGCAGCGCGCCGAAGACGATGTAGTCGGCAAACAGCGGTGATTGGCCGCCGATGAACGGCTGATAGGCAAGCATCGAGCGCAATGGTTCCAGCGAGGCACGGAAGGCACCAAGGCCGGCGTCCCGCGCCGCCACCACCTCTTCCAGTCTCTTGCCGAAGCGCTGCTCGCGGCTTTGGCGAAAATAGGCGGCGTTGGCCTCGTCCTGCATGGCGTGCAGGTCCATGATCGCCGCAGTGGTGACATAGGGGTGGATGGTCAGTTGCGACCAGCGTTCGACGAAGCGCGCCATCGCCTTGCCGCCGTCGCCGCAAAACAATGTCGGTCGCTCTGGATAGGCCTCGTCGAGATAGAGCGCGATGGCGAAAGAATCGGCGACCACCTTCTCGCCGTCGCGGATCACCGGAACGAGTTTTGAAACGCCGCCTTCAACGGTGGGCATTTCGAGAAAGCGTGTCGGCACGGTTGAGATATCGAGGCCCTTGTGGGCAAGCGCCATCGTCGCCTTCCAGCAATGCGGGCTGAACGGACGGGCGCCATCGCGTCCGACGAGATCATAGAGCAGAATGGTCATTGGCGGCAGCTTCCCTGCGGTCTACTAGAGCGACGTTCGGGCCTTGCGGTAAGCACCCGAACGGGGTCTCGCGGGCCGGAGAAAACGATGAAACAGCACTTCATGATGTTTGCGGCCTACAATCAATGGGCCAATAGCCGCATCTACGATGCCGCCGCCGATCTCGACGAGGAAGATTTTCACCGCAACGTCGGGGTCTTCTTCGGCTCGATGATGGGGACGCTCAACCATGTCCTGACTGCCGATCGCATCTGGATGAGGCGCTTTACCGGCGAGGGCGACGCGCCGGCCAGGCTCGACACGGTCCTGCACCGCGCCCTGCCGGGCTTGCGGCTGGCGCGCGAGGCCGAAGACAAAAGGATCGTCGACTGGGTTGGGGCGTCAAGCGACAAGGCTTTGTCCGGCCGCTTCTCCTACATGACCGTCTCCGACATGCGCACCGTCTCGCAGCGATTGGCGCCGGCGCTTGATC
Source organism: Mesorhizobium sp. WSM4837 (assembly GCF_055811435.1). NCBI lineage: Bacteria > Pseudomonadati > Pseudomonadota > Alphaproteobacteria > Hyphomicrobiales > Phyllobacteriaceae > Mesorhizobium > Mesorhizobium sp. WSM4837. The sequence continues at coordinate 5,806 of NZ_JBVVQE010000020.1, read as the reverse complement.
ATTTCTTCAATCACCAGACCCATCACCGCGGCCAGGCGCACGCGATCCTGACCATTCTCGGCCGGCCTTCGGTGCCGCTCGACCTGACGCTGTTCCAGCGCAGCGAAGAGGGCCGCGCCTACGCCTGATTTGGGATCATCCGGATCGAATTGACAGGAAACCCGTCGAAGGCGAACAGCAACTTCGACGGGCTATAGTCGCAAAACAGGCCTGGCGCAGTCAGGCGGCGTATCCCCCCTGGCCGCGGGAGATCGGCTTGACCGAGACTGCCGGCTGCGCCGAGGGCCAGAGAATGCCTGCCGAAACTGCGAAGGTGGTCAGGGCGTCGCGCGCGGCCTCGGGCGAGATCTCGCCAGCGCGTGCCGCCTCGCAGGCCTTCACCGCCGCGCCATAGCTCAGGCGTCGCCGCGATGGCGGGAACTCGGTCAGGAACTCATGCATGTCGAACAGCGAAGCGATCATGCGCTTATGGCCGGCGCCGACGGTTACGGCGACCGGGGTGAAAAATGTCTTATCGTGCATTCTGGCCTCTCGAATTGGGCGGAGGTGACGGGCGGACGCCGCTCTCCGACCGGGGGTAGGACGCCCAGAAACGCGGATTGCGGCATCAGGTTCCATGTTGCCGAAATTTGATTTTCGCCACCAAGCTCCGTGGCATGAGCGTCGTGCCGAAGAGCGGCCTATTTCCACATGTCGCGCATGCGGGCGCCAAGGTCGACGCGCACTTGCGGCTGGCGGCGCGGATCATCCGTGGCCTGGATGCTCGCCCACGATGTCTGTTCGAAGGCGCCGAGGATCGAGGCCGGGATGAAGCGGGTGCGCGAGGCGTAAACATGGCGATCGCCGCGCGCCGCCTGGCCGTGGACGAAAAAGCGCTGCGGCATGACCAGGTGCAGGCCGTCCTTGGCCCGCGTCATCGCCACGTAGAGCAGGCGGCGCTCCTCGTCGATATCCTCCTTCGAGCCGACGGCGAGATCGATCGGGATGCAGCCGTCGACGGTGTTGAGCACGAAGACGTTCTTCCATTCCTGGCCCTTGGCCGAATGGATGGTCGACAGGATCAGATAGTCCTCGTCGCGATGCGGCGGCCCGGCCTCGTCGCTGGTTGCATCCGGCGGATCGAGGGTCAGCTCGGTGAGGAAACGCTCGCGCGAGGCATAGCCCGAGGCGATCTGCTCGAGCTGCAGAATATCGGCCCGGCGTGTCGTTGCGTCCTCGTGGATGCGGTCGAGATGCGGCTCATACCAGAGCCTGACCTGTTCGAGGTCAACAGGCCATTTTCCCGACCCGGCGCGAAGCTGCGAGAACAGCGCGACGAAACCCGGCCAGTCGTCGGCGGCGCGTTGCGGCGGCCGGTAGCGCGCCAGCCCCATCGCTTCGTCGAGCGACGTCGCCATGGTGTCGACGATCTGCGAAGCCGCCGAAGGGCCGATGCCGGGCAAAAGCTGCAGCACGCGAAAACCGGCGACGCGGTCGCGCGGGTTCTCGGCGAAGCGCAGCACCGCCAGCACGTCCTTGACATGGGCGGCGTCGAGGAACTTCAGCCCGCCGAACTTGACGAACGGGATGTTGCGGCGCGTCAGTTCGATCTCCAGCGGCCCGCTGTGGTGCGAGGCGCGAAACAGCACGGCCTGCGCCTTCAGCGCCGTGCCCGCCTCGCGCTCGGTCAGGATCGCCTGACAGACGTAACTCGCCTGCTCGGCCTCGTCGCGGACGCTGACCAGCTTCGGCTTTTCGGTCGATTTGCGCTCCGACCAGAGGTTCTTGGTAAAGCGCTCCGAGGCCTCGCCGATTACCGCATTGGCGGCGGCCAGGATGGTCTCGGTCGAGCGGTAGTTGCGCTCCAGCATGACGATCTCGGCCGGCCGGGCGAACTGTTTTGGAAAGTCGAGGATGTTGCGCACTTCCGCGGCGCGAAACGAATAGATCGACTGCGCATCGTCGCCGACCACCGTCAGCCCGGATCCGTCCGGCTTGAGCGCCGCGAGGATCGAGGCCTGCAGCCGGTTGGTGTCCTGGTATTCGTCGACCAGCACATGGTCGAAACGCCCACCCAGATGCGCCGATATCTCCGGCTCGCCGGCCATCTGCGCCCAGTAGAGCAGCAGGTCGTCGTAATCGAGCACGTTCTGCGCCTGCTTGGCCTCGACATATCGGGCGAACAGCGCCTTAAGCTGTTCTGCCCATCCCGCGCACCAGGGAAACACCGAACCCAAAACTTCGCCGAGCGGCGCCTGCGCGTTGACGGCACGCGAATAGATCGCCAGGCACGTGCCCTTGGTCGGAAAACGGCCTTCAGTCTTCGAGAAGCCTAGTTCGTGCCGGGCGAGATTCATCAGGTCGGCCGAATCCTCGCGGTCGTGGATGGTGAAGGCCGGATCGAGGCCGATCTCCAGCGCGTAGTCGCGCAGCAGCCTGGCGCCGATGCCGTGAAACGTGCCGGCCCAGGTAAGCGCATCGGTGATGATGGAAGCGTCGCGGCCGAGCACCTCGCCGGCGATGCGCTCGACCCGCTTGGCCAATTCCGATGCGGCGCGACGCGAAAACGTCATCAAAAGGATGCGCCTAGGGTCGGCGCCCCTGACGATCAGATGCGCGACGCGATGCGCCAGCGTGCTGGTCTTGCCGGAGCCGGCCCCGGCGATCACCAGCAGTGGCCCGGCGACCTTGCCGTCACCATGCTCGACGGCAACGCACTGCTCGGCATTCAGCTTTGCGAGATAGGCAGGCCGGAAGGTCGAATCACGGGCAGCGAGGTTCATTGCCCATCAAGCATCGTTTCTGCTTTGTTCGCAACGCTTTCGTACGTGCGTCCGATGCTTCCGATCCTACTGGCGCCCCACCGACGAACCGAAACTAGCGCTGCGGCTCGACGCCCATCGCCGCTGACTGCCGCGGCAGCGACTTGTCGTCATCGGGAGGCGGCAGCAACAGCGGATCGAAGTCGTCGGGCACTTCGTCGACGATTTCCCTGACGATGCGGTAGGCCACATAGACGGCGGCCCCGGCTATGAGCAGACGGATCATGATTTTCTCCATTGGTGTGGACCAACCGAGGAGCCCGCGTTTTGTTCCCCTCTCTCGTTTTGTTCCCCGGGTTCCAAAACGTCCCAAGCTCTTGCCCGAGCGTGCAACCAAATCGGCACCGTCTCGTTTGCCCGGTGACAGGAGGTTGCGATGAACAAGCTCTCAACTTTGCTGGCCCCGACCTTGCTCGTCTTGGCCGCAGCGCTGGCTGTCGCGGCCTGCGACAACAACATTCCACCGACAAAGGCTCCCGGCGCCGATCAAAACCCGCAGGTCGACCCTGCGCCCAACTCAACGCCAGGCGATGATCAACCCGCCGCGCCGCCGGCGCAGTGAAAGCTGTAGGAAAGATGGCCGGCGCCGCTTGGGAGGGGAGCGATGACGCCGGCCAGGCGGGTATCAGGTCCGCCGCACACCTAGACATAGCTGAGTCTTGCCTTAGCGTCATGACGCGATAGTCGAAGACGACCGCCTTTGCACCGGCAATTAACTGACAAATGTGCAGTTTTCGGCTGAGAAGCCGGTGCTCGCCAGGCGCCACTCTATCGCAGCCGGTTCCCGGTCCAGCCCGGAGCTGGTCCTTTGATCCGGCGAGGCCGGCGATCGGATCAATCGTCTTCTTTCTCGTCCCGCGGCACCGGGCAACCTGCCGCTGGCGGCCATTTTCATGCCTTATGCGGCCAACCGGTGCTCGAGGTCTTGCGAAGCGCTGACGTCCCGTGCAAAAGCGCGGCCATGCTGATCATCAACGACCTTTCGCTCCGCATGGCCGGACGCCTGCTTCTTGACCATGCCTCGCTGACCTTGCCGGCCGGCAGCAAGGCAGGGCTTGTCGGCCGCAACGGCACCGGCAAGACCACTTTGTTCAAGGCGATCACCGGCGACCTCGCCTCCGAGACCGGCTCGATCGGCCTGCCGAAGAACACGCGCATCGGCCAGGTGGCGCAGGAGGCTCCCGGCACCGAGGAGCCGCTGATCGAGATCGTGCTCAAGGCCGACCTCGAACGCTCCGCATTGCTCGATGAGGAAACGACGGCGACCGATCCGCACCGTATCGCCGACATCCACATGCGGCTGGCCGATATCGACGCCCATTCGGCCGAGTCTCGTGCCGCCACCATCCTCGCCGGCCTCGGCTTCGACGACGCCGCCCAGCGGCGGCCGGCCTCGTCGTTCTCCGGCGGCTGGCGCATGCGCGTCGCACTCGCGGCGGTGCTGTTTGCCGAGCCCGATCTGCTGCTGCTCGACGAACCGACCAACTATCTCGACCTCGAAGGCACGCTGTGGCTGGAAAACTACGTGTCGAAATATCCGCACACAGTGCTGCTGATCTCGCACGACCGCGACCTGCTCAACCGCGCCGTCAACTCGATCGTCCATCTCGACCAGAAGAAGCTGACCTTCTGGCGCGGCGGCTACGACCAGTTCGAGCGCCAATTCACCGAGCAGCGCGAATTGCAGGAGAAGGGCAGGGTCAAGCAGGAAGCCGCACGCAAGCACATGGAGTCCTTCGTCGAGCGCTTCCGCGCCAAGGCTTCCAAGGCGAGACAGGCGCAGTCGCGCATCAAGGCGCTGGAGAAGATGAAGCCGATCGCCGCGATTGTGAACGACAACGTGCGGCCGTTCTCCTTTCCCGAGCCGGTGAAGACGGTGGCCTCGCCGATCATTGCGCTCAACAACGTCAATGTCGGCTATGTCGAGGGTGAGCCGATCCTGAAGAAGATGACGCTGCGCATCGATGCCGACGACCGTATCGCACTGCTCGGCGCCAACGGCAACGGCAAGTCGACCTTCGCCAAATTGCTGTCCGGCCGCCTGAAGCAGGAGACCGGCACCATGACGGTGGCGCCCGGCCTGAAGGTGGCGATCTTTGCCCAGCATCAGCTCGACGATCTCCGACCGAGTGAAAACGCCTATGAGCATGTCCGCCGGCTGATGCCGGAAGCACCGGAATCGAAGGTGCGCGGCCGTGTCGCCCAGTTCGGACTGACCACCGAAAAGATGAACACCGCCGCCAAGGACCTGTCGGGCGGCGAGAAGGCGCGGCTGTTGATGGGCCTGTCGGCGTTCGAGGGGCCAAACCTGTTCATCCTCGACGAACCGACCAACCATCTCGATATCGACAGCCGTGAATCGTTGATCCATGCGCTGAACGAGTTTCCCGGCGCCGTCATCCTGATCTCGCACGACCGCCATCTGCTCGAGGCAACGGCCGACCGGCTGTGGCTGGTCAAGGACGGGACGGTCAATCCTTTTGACGGGGACCTCGATGATTACAAGACGCTGGTCACCGGCGTGGCCGGCGACCGCCGCGGCAAGCGCGAGGCCGAAAAGGCCTCGAAGGCCGACCGCCGCCGTGACGCGGCAGCGCGCCGCACCGCCTTCGAGCCGCTGGCCAAGGAGATCCGCGCCACCGAAGCGCTGATGGACCGCATTCGCAAGCGCATCGACTTGATCGAGGACGAACTCGCCAATCCGGCGGTCTACGAAAAGGACCCGTCGACGGCGACACGGCTGGCCAAGGAGCGCTCGCAACTGGCCCAGACACTGGCCGGCCATGAGGAAAAATGGCTGTCGATGTCGGCAGAGTATGAGGAAGGCACGGCGGAGTAGCGCGTGATCTCCCCCCTCGAGGGGGGAGATGCCCGGCAGGGCAGAGGGGGTCGTTTCGCCTAGATCGCCAGCGTCTTACTTCGTCGCGAAAGAAGTCGGCTCCATCGCGCCGAACTGAACGATCCTCTGCGCATCCAGTGAAAATGCAACGCGCTGTGCAATTTAG